>JAQBTI010000309.1 GCA_027624995.1 Chloroflexota bacterium | reverse complement strand
AGGTGCCGCCCGGGGCGTTCCGACCTCCACCGAAAGTCTCCTCGGCCGTTCTTAGGATCGACGTTCATCCACGGCCGATCCTCGATTTGGAGTCGGAGGCGGAATTCTTCAAGGTAGTGAGGGCGGGATTCAGCTCTCCTCGAAAGCAGCTTCGCAACACCTTGAAACAAGGTCTGTCGCTCGAGCCAGGCAGGTCCGAAAAGGTCTTAGCGACGGCGGGAATCGATCCAACGAGGCGTCCGCAGACCCTCGATCTCGCGGACTGGGGCAGGGTCTACGAGGCATACTCCCGGCATTAATCTGGGCGTAGAATGTCCCTATGGAATCCGTCCGCGCCCACGCTAAGCTGAACTTGACTCTCGAGGTCGTCCGCCCGCGTGATGACGGCTACCACGAGATCGCATCGGTAATTCAGACCGTTGGGATCTACGACACGCTGACCTTCGAGCCCGCTGACGGGCTGAGTCTCGAGTGCGAAGACCCAGACCTCAGGTCCGACGACAACCTGGTCCTGAAGGCCGCACGCCTCCTCGTCGAACACTCCGATGGCGGCAAAGGCGCCCGGATAACCCTGGAGAAGGACATCCCGGTCTCCGCGGGACTCGGTGGAGGGAGCAGCGATGCGGCGGCAACCCTCCTTTCGCTCAACCGCCTATGGGGACTGAAGCTATCTTTGGAACGCCTGATGGAATTGGGGGCTTCGCTCGGCTCGGACGTCCCATTCTTCCTGCACGGTGGCACTGCGATGCTGCACGGCAGAGGTGAGAAGGTGCGCACGCTCCCTCCGGCCGACATCGACTGGTACGTCGTGGTCGCGCCGAATTTCCAGGTGCCTTTGAAGACCGCTGCGGCCTACCAGGCTATTTCGAACACGAACCTCACGAGTGGCGCGCTCACTCGCAAGCTTGAAGCGAGGATACGCGGAGGTGGAGACGTTCCACCTCAGTTCCTGTTCAACGTATTTGACGCGATCGCGTTCGCCTTATACCCGGGCCTGGAGACCTACTGGGAAACTATGCACTCGCTCGGCGCGCGCGAGGTCCACTTGGCCGGCAGTGGGCCTTCGATCTTCGCACCCGTGGCCAAGAAGGAGACTGGGACAGCGCTCGAACTGCTTCTTCGGCACCGACATGGGTGGAACGCCCGACTGACCCCGGCCTGGAGAGCGCCCGAGGCAGTCCAGGATTGAGTGCCGTGGTAGCCGGAACGGCTGGCGGGTTTCTCATGGCCTCCCTGTTTATCTCCGCGGTCTCGATCATGATGTTCTCACTGGTCAAGAATCCGTCGCCGACGTTCAGGACAATCTTTGACCGTTATAAACCAGGCGGGGTCGTACTCTCGCTCGTTGCTTTGGCTTACCCGGTTTGGGGAATAATTGGCGTCATAGTCGGTATCCTCTACACGATCAGCGACAAGCAGGCGCCGGGAAGTGGACTGGGAAGCCCAAACCTCGTATTCACAATCGCCATATTGGCGGTCACCGTGATGATGACGGTCCCGTTCGTGTTGCTACTAAGACAGGTAGCAGCTGGCGTGGCGTTCATCGCAATCGCTTCCGCAGGAGTCTTTGGCTGGTTAGTGCCATACTTCGCCGAATGAGAGCCGTTCACCGCAGAGGGCGCAGAGAACGCAAAGGTAATAAACATTCCGAATCCGCTCTGCGCTCTCCGCGTTCTCTGCGGTAGGAGACGTTCTTAGTGGCAGTATTTGATCTTCATGTTCACACAACAAAAGGCAGCAGTGACAGTAGCCTGACTCCTCAGCAGCTATTAGAGCGCGCATTGGAGTTGCGTCTCGATGGTGTCTGCCTAACTGAGCACGGTGGTGGCTGGGACCAGCGGGAGATCGACCGCGTCTTTTCGACGTCGGAGCTCACGGTCCTAGCAGGCCTAGAAGTCGAGACCGAGATGGGACACGTGCTTGTCTACGGGATGCGATCATATGTTAATGGCATGAGTACGGTCCGAGACCTGCGGAGGGCCGTAGACAGGGCAGGTGCTGTGATGGTGTCGGCCCACCCTTTTAGGAACCTGTTCGATCGGAAACCGAACACCCGCAACCTGCTCTTCCCCGACTCTAGCAAGGGCCCGACCACGGCCCGGCAGGCCGCCGACCACCCGTTGTTCGACATCGTCGACGACGTGGAGGTGGTCAACGGCGGCAACACAGAAGAAGAGAACCGCTTCGCCGTCGACCTGGCCCGGGACTTGGGTATGAAAGGGACCGGCGGAAGCGACGCTCACTCGACACACGGCCTGGGTGGGTGCCTTACGGTGTTGGACGGTGACGTGAGGACCGAGGGCGACCTTATCGAGGTTCTCAAGGCGAAGGCCTTTACTCCCGTCCAACGCTTGGAAAATGGAGACCCGGCGGCTTTTTCTTGAGCTCTGGTCAGGAGTAGACAATGTTTTGCTCTCAATGTGGCTCAAAGAATGCGGACGCTGCGGCTTTCTGCGCGAGCTGCGGCGCTTCTCTTACCGAAGAGGCTCGGACAGCCTTTGTCTCCTCGACGAGTCCAGCCCCGTCGGGACTCAGGATGGCGGGGAGAGGGAGCAAGCTGGGAGCCAAGATCTTGGACGGTCTGGCCCTGTTCATGATGTACATCCTCATAGCCATCTCGTTCATTGCGGATGCTCCCGGCGCGTTCGCCCTGATCTTTCTTCTAATTGGGCTCGGCATCCTGGTGATGCAGGTCGTTTGGCTAGCCAAGGACGGACAGACGATCGGGAAGAAGCTAGTTGGAATTAAGATCGTACTCGCCTCGACGGGGCAGAACGGTGGATTTGTCCCCAACGTACTCCTGCGAGCCTGGCTAAATGCCCTGATCTACATCGTCCCCATGTACGGGTTGATCGACATCCTGTTCATATTCCGAAGCGACAGGCGCTGCATCCACGACCTGATTGCCGGCACCGCGGTGGTCAGGACATGACCCTGGCACTGGCCCGATAGCCCTGAAGCTCCCGAAAATCTCCATCCGCCGACATTGCCACGACGGTCCCAGATTCTGCTACGATTCGGGCGCATGACGCTCTTTCCTCTCACCACCGCACCTCTTGAAGAAACCTGGGTAGCCCTGGACCTTGAGACTACAGGGTTATCCAACGAAGACGACGAGATCATAGAGGTTGGGGCGGTCAGGTTCCGGGGTGAGGAAGTCTTGGACACGTTCCAGAGCTTCGTCGATCCAGGGAAGCGACTGGACCCGTTCGTTACCCGTCTCACCGGCATCACCGAGGACGACCTAAAAGGCGCACCTCGCTTCTCCTCTGTCGCGACGGCTCTGGCCAGTTTTGTCGGCCGCTCTCCGTTGGTAGGTCACAACATCCCGTTCGATATCGGGTTTCTGGAGCGCCAAGGATTCAGAGTTACGAACCGGCGCTGCGACACGTGGGACCTTGCATACGTCCTTCTTCCCGACCAGTCGAGCTACGCGCTGGACAGACTCGCCGAATGGGCCGGAAACGGGAGTCACCGCCACCATCGAGCGACGGAAGATGCTCTCGCCACCAAAGAGGTCTTCGTCAAGCTCCTGGAGCGACTCGCCGTGCTAGACGTGAGCTTAGTGGCCGAGATCGAGCGTTTGGCCGGGCGTTCAGGATGGGTCCTCGCAGACGTACTGAGCAGTCAGGAGGCTTCA
>JAQBTI010000308.1 GCA_027624995.1 Chloroflexota bacterium | reverse complement strand
GATACGCAGACCGCCGCGTGCTGTTTAACATCACAACAGCGCTCCTTTCTACCTGTGACATGCTTCGTCGACTAGCCGGCGCCGAGTCTCTCATCCAGAAGCTGGGCCAGGTGGAGGGGGCGGACGGGGACGCCCTGCTTCTCCAGGCCGCCGCCTATCTGCATGAGGCAACTGCTGTCGCAGGCAACGACTGTGTCGGCGCCCGAGGCCCGGATGTTGTCGACCTTGTCTTGGAGCATCGCGCCCGAGATGTCCGCGTACTTGACGCTGAAGGTGCCGCCGAATCCGCAACAGACCTCGGCCTGTTCCATCTCGACGAGGTCCACTCCGGGGAGGCCTCGGATGAGGGCCCTGGGTTGCTCGATGACTCCAAGCTCGCGGCGAAGGTGGCACGCCTCGTGATACGTAGTTTTTACCAGACCAGCGCCGGGGTCCGAGGTCAGACTGAGGTCCGAGACGCCAAGCACGTCTACCAGAAACTCTGAGAGTTCGAAGACTCGGGGCGCCAGCTCTTTCGCCTCTGCCCTGGCGTCCGGCTCGTCGTGGAGCAGCTCGTCATAGAAGACTCGGACCATCGTGGCGCAGGAACCTGACGGCGCAACTATGTATCGGTCGCCGGGAAAGACCTTCAGAAAGCGCCTGGCGAGCGGCCGGGCCTCACTCCAGTGTCCAGAGTTGAAGGCGGGCTGTCCGCAGCACGTCTGGTCCTTTGGGAAGTCGAGATCGACCCCGAGGCGCCGGAGGACTCGGACGGTGCTCTCTCCAACCTCGGGGTAGAACTGGTCGATAACGCAGGTGACGAAGAGGGAGGCCTTCAAAGCCAGGCCCCGACAGATTCACCGCAGAGGTCGCGGAGCATTTGAGACATCTTGATATCCGATTTCTCTGCGCCGTCTGCGTGCTCTGCGGTGGGACCGGTCCTAGAACGCGATTCCGCGGACGACGAAGCCGACGAGCCAACTCGTCATAAAGGTGGGGCCGGCGGCGAAGAGACGGCCCTCGGTGGAATCTTCGGCCGGGCCATGTCGCCAGAGGTAGACGAGGAACGCGACCAGTCCGGCGGCGACAAGCCAGACGGAGACCTCGGTGACGCCAAGGGCGAGGCCGATGACGAACCCGGCGATGCCCCAGGGAAGTGGTGAATCTATTAGTGTTTGCGGTGACATCAGTATTTCAGTCCAGAAGGATACACTCGGCATAGCGGCTTTGCAATGAGGCCGGTCTACTCACCTCGTCAGAACCTCGCGCGCGGGGAGGTGTTCCGTCTTGTTCCATTTTGTTTCGTCCAACTATGGGAGTTGTCGGTCCGTGGGACGGATGTGACATGGTCTGCGGGCACTCAAGGCACGACTGCGCCGACGCTTGTTCCTGTATTATAGCACATGCGTTCGCTCACGCCAGGCCAAAAAGGTGGGTTTCAAACCCGCCCCTACGCCGGTCGGTAGTACTCAGGTCGGTCCGTGGAAGGATGGCGCATGTGCAGGCATGCGTTCGGATAACGGGTGGGCGCTTCCCAAGCGAAGACGGCAAGGGAGGAGAATCCGACAAGTCTCACGGTAGCGCCGCTTTCAGGAAGTCAAATGCCCCTTCCTCACCTGGCTCGATGTTCTCCCCGAAGTCGGTCCCGGACCCGACAGAAACCGCTATGGATGAGTTTCCCCGCTGGATCACGTAATATGGGGCTTCGGGACAGGGACTCCCTATCACGCACGAAATATTTGTAACCCAATACGCCACGAACTCATCCGCGGGAAGACGCACATCCCGTCCTGCGACACGGATGAGCCCCCCCGCAGTGTGCGGCCCACTGACATAGAAAATCTGTCCTTTGGCCTTCTCGAATTCCTTTTTCGCGAGCTCTAGCTCCTCTTCAGGGGTCAGCGTTGGCCGCTCCAGAACTGCGGTAGGCGTTGGCGGTGAAGGCGTTGAGTCAGGTGGCCTAGATCGGTCCAGGTGCCGAGGCGTTGGCTCAGATGGAGTAGGCGGAACTGGCGTCGGAGGCGGCAACTCTGTTGGAGTAGATGCGTCTGGGTTCGGAGGACTGGCGGCCGGTGTTGCGGTGCAGGCTACGCCGGCAACGACGAACAACGCAACCGTCGCGGTGAGAATGTAGGTCTGCAGTCGCCGTGATCTTGCCATGGCTGTCTCCCCTCGTCAGACATTCATGACGCTCGGCTTCCGATGGCACCAACCGGGTGGAGACGCTATCACAATTTGCGTGGATCGGCAAGCTGTGTCTCGCATCGGTAGCGCTCGATTGAGGTGGAGAGCTATGAGTAAAGGTGATAGTTTGGGGGCAAGAAAACTCTGTACGAAGAGTTAATCGCTGAATATGACCAAAGTAGCGCAGTGGAAGGTATATTCTAGAGGTGCCTGACCCTTTACGTAGACCCCAAGACCTTTGACCGGACGTCCCTTAGTCCACTGGCATGACCATGGCCATCCACCAAAATCGAGGAGAACCCTCGCATCCCGCGCATTTGCCGATGGCCAGCCTGTCTCGCGTATGGCGGTCTTAGATTCCTCTCCCTTCTGCGGAAGGGCTCGGAATGACATGTCATGGCAGGGCAATTGCGACGGGGAGACCTGATTTGTCGTGAGCCGGGGCGCCGGTGACAGCCGACATGAGCGTGGGCCGGGAGGGGCGGGTTTGAAACCCGCTCTCTACATCGGTCGGTGGTGATCAGGGTCGTTCCGCGGAAGGACGGGACATGTACAGGCATGCGTCCGGATCACGGATGGATGCATGGCCCAGCCGGCCTTATGAGTCCCTTCTCCCTCCGCGGGAGAAGGCTAGAGCCTGTCCTGAGCTTGTCGAAAGGGATGAGGGGGCCGCCGGAAATCGGCGCATTATCGAGATACGAGGCCGTGTTCGGAGCAGAGCAAGGGGCACCCTCACCTCAATCCTCTCCCGAAATGGGAGAGGAGGTTTCTCCCGCCCACTGATCGCACACTCTGGGCCGTGCGGCCCTACGACGAGACGGGTTGCGGCTTGCTAGGCCTTGGCGTAGACCTGGATGCGGTGGCGGTTGGACTCGGTGACGTGCAGCCGTTCCTTGTGATCGAGGCGCACAGAGACGGGGCCCCAGAAGTAGGGCTCGATCTGGGAAGAGACGTCGTCGGGCGCACGCAGGTGCTCCGGAAGCTCCGGCTCCAGGTCGGAGATATCGCGCTTCTCCTTTTCGTCCGGGTTGGCGGCGAAGAAGTCCTTGGCCCACTGGGACAGCGTCGACTCCCCCTGCAGCATCTGGAGGAATTCGCCGTCGGGACCGAGGAGCTGGACGCGCTCGTTGCCCCAATCGGCAACGTAGATCACTCCGTCGCGATCTACGGCAACCGAAGACGGGCGGCTGAATTGCCCTTCACCGTCGCCGGATGTGCCAAAGACAGCCAGGAAGTCTCCGGCGGACGAGAACTTTTGAATACGGTCGTTCCGCCAGTCGGCGACGTATACGTTATCCTGGCGGTCCACCGCCAGACCCCAGGGCATGTTGAACTCGCCCGGACCGGAGCCCGGTCCGCCCCAAGAGTCGACGTGATTTCCGTCGGTCGAGAATTTCTGGACCCGGTGGTTGTGCTGGTCGGCTACGTAGACGTTGTCGTCGGCGTCTATGGCGATTCCGGATGGGCCGTTTACCTCACCGGGACCA
>JAQBTI010000307.1 GCA_027624995.1 Chloroflexota bacterium | reverse complement strand
CTCACCCCGTCTCAGGACGTTGACCGCCTCCGCCTGCTGCGAGTAGAGTTCGTCGATGCCCAGCGATTCCAGCGTCGTCGTTAGCCTGGGGTCCAATGGGGAGTCGAGGACGCCCGGCTCGGCGGACCGGACCGGCACGTCCTCCAGATGGACTATCTGGCCTTCGTACCAGGGTTGCTCGTCAAGACTCCGGAGGAACGCGGCGACGTCCACGGTGCCGTCCTAGAAGCCGGAGAGGGTTTCGATGGCGCTGTCCACCACCTCGACGTCTTCTCGGCTTGCCTCGACATATCCCACAACGCGGGCCATGACCTCGTCGGCGTGTCGAGCGCTATTACTCACACATGCGATACCCAGCGTCGCGATCTGCCAGGCATCGTTGTCCCCAACCTCGGCGACTGCGACGTTGTACCGATCCCTCACCCGGGAAGACAGCGAGCTGATGGTCCTTCGTTTGCCCTTGAGACTTTGGTTCTCTGGGAGCCGCAACGTGACCTTCAGGACACCCACGTGCATGGTTCGGAGACTCCTCGAGGGGTTGCCGCACAAGTCCACGGCCAGACCAAAATGCGAACACATGTGCATTATAGCACTGGACCGGTCCGCTCTCCTTTTGGGGTATCTCACGGGATTGAGAGCGATATCCCTCTTGGCTGTCTGAGAGATGGCCGAGTATCATCGACATAGCAGACGGATGGGGCGGAGATTGTCGAGCGGCTCTCTCGATGTCAGAAACGTCACGAAGGTCTACGGCGATCGGCCGGTCGTTGATGATGTGACTTTGACGGTCGGCCCGGGCGAGATCTTCGGCCTCCTGGGTCCTAACGGCTCCGGGAAGACCACAACCATCCGCATGGCCCTCGACATCATCCGCCCGGACTCCGGCACCGTGAGCCTACTGTCCGGTACGTCCACGAGAGATGCTCTGGCGCGGGTGGGCTACCTCCCGGAGGAGCGCGGGCTCTATCAGAAGTCGCGGGTCATGGAGATCCTGACCTACCTTGGCAGACTCAAGCGGCTGGACTCCGCGACGGCCTCGCGTCGGGCCCGCCACATGCTCGACCGGGTCGGACTGGGCGACAATGCCGCAGACAAGGTCCAGGCGCTATCGCAGGTATGGCCCAGCTGGTCCAGTTCGCGGGCGCGCTCCTTCACGAGCCGGACCTGATCATACTCGGCGAGCCTTTTTCCGGACTGGACCCGCTCAACGTCCAACTGATGAAGGAGATTATTCGGGAGCAGCAGAGGCGCGGTGCGGCCATCGTGTTCAGCACGCACCAGATGAGAGACGTCGAAGAGTTATGTGAGCGGGTCTTGCTGATTAGCGACGGTCGGACGCTCCTCTACGGCGACCTCGACGAGGCGAAGCGCGCCAGGGGCACGCGAAACGTGAGAATCGGGGCCGACCGGCGCCCTGAGAGCGTCCCCGGCGCTACGCTGGCCGACGGCCGCGACGGCTTCTTCGAGTACCAAGTGAGCGGAGAGACCGCCCCGGAGGAGGTGTTCCGCACCTTCGCTGATGCGGGCATTCATGTCGAGCGTTACGAGGTGGCCCCCCCTTCTCTGAACGATATCTTCATCGACGAGGTCAGCCGTGCCCGGCACTCTTCGTGAGGTCTGGGTGGTCCTGATCGAGGACCTACGCAGGACGGTCCGCCGGCGGTCTTACGCGATCGTCATGGCATCGGTGCCGGTCATCCTTCTCGCGCTGCTGCTGGACATCCCGGCCATCCGAAGCATCGCGAAGGACGATGACGAACCGAAGCCAATCGGCATCGTCAACCAGTCCGGCTCTCTTGACCTCGACGTCGACGGCGTTCCGGGGATCGTCGAATACCCGGACCGCGAGACGGGTATGAAACAGCTTACGGAGGACGAGATCGGGGAGCTGTTCGTGGTCCCTGGGGACTACCTCGCCAGCGGACGGGTCGAGTGGGTGCATCGGGGCGGCGGTGGGACGCCCGGCCGATCGGCCTCCGAGCTGGTAGCCGCGGTGCTCAGAATCGGCGGAGCGGCGGACCGGCTTCCGTCAGAGGTACTCGCCAGAGCGCTGGCGCCTGCGCAGCCACCTTGGATATTCTGGCCAGCCTGGTGGTCACGGTCGGAGGGGGAGTTCTGGCGCTATGGGCATCGGCCCGAATCTTCCGTGCCGGGCTGTTATTATACGGCCGTCGGATGAGTCTAAGGGCGTACTGATGGCCCTGCGCCAGGCCGGCTGAATCTACCGACTGGAGGCTGCGGTGACCGACGATAACAGGTTGCCTGACGAGGCCGACGGCTCGCTGGCTTTTGCCCATCCCAGCGAAAGAGAGTTCGCGCAGATCCTCGACTTCTACGGCTTGAAGTGGGAGTACGAGCCACGGTCGTTCCCGCTGAAGTGGGAAGGCGACCGCGTCTTGGAGATGCTAACGCCCGACTTCTATCTCGCGGACCTCGACCTGTACGTCGAACTCACGACTCTGAAGCAAAGCCTGGTCACCGAGAAGAACCGCAAGATTCGACACATGGGCGAGATGTACCCCGACGTGAACGTCAAGCTCCTGTATCGGCGGGACTACCACCGGCTCCTGGCGAAGTACGGCTTCGGACCTCTCGCGCAAGCCGAGGTCAGGGGCATCGACCGGGTGCTGTTCACCGCGCCGCAGATCGAGCGTCGGGTCGCCCAGCTCGGTCGTCAGATATCCCGGGACTACAAGAAGAGAGAGCCTGTGTTGGTAGGTGTGTTACGCGGCATGCTGTGTTTCATGGCCGACCTCATGAGGGACATCTCGCTGCCGGTCGAGGTCGAGTTCATGGCCACGTCGAGCTACAGGGGCGAGGACCAGTCCTCGGTGCGGATAACCAAGGACCTCGACGCGGGGATCACCGGGAGGGACGTCGTGCTCGTCGAAGACATTGTCGATAGCGGGATGACGCTGAACTACCTGGTTGGCTATCTGCGCTCCAAGGACCCGGCAAGCTTGGAGGTGTGCGCACTCTTGGACAAGCGGGCCCGCAGGATAGTCGACGTGCCGGTGAAGTATGTAGGGTTCGAGATACCGGACGAGTTCGTGGTCGGATACGGGCTGGACTATCTGGAGAAGTACCGGAACCTGCCGTTCATCGGGACGCTGAAGCCGGACCCTAACGGATAACCGGACAAAAAGAAGTGCCCCAAGTAACCTTGCCTATCCGCCCTCTGCTCCCTTTGCCGTTCCCGGTTTCCCGCTCACGGCGCCGGTAGCTTCGCGCGTTCGGCTCAACTAATTGGGACTCAATTACCATACCACCAGCCAGACCATTTTGTCAAGCGACTTCGACGAAAATCCGGGCCAATTGCGACCCAATGTTTGTGACCGATTTCACCGACTGACAGGGTCCTGATTTGACCTTTATGGAGTCTCGCATCGGCCAATGGGGTTTTACCTCAGACTTGTCGATCGTGACTCGCTCTGTGAGAGGATTATGGTAGGAGCATGCTCCTTGAGAAGAGCCTCATTACGACCATTGTGAAGTCCGCAGCCAACATCGTCGAGTGGAGCTACCGTGGAGCGACCCCTGAGCCCATTGGAGAGGTTTGCAACGGTAATGCATGGTACCGCTAACGGTCAATCAACACCGGAAAGACGCCGGGGACACGCCCAGCGGATGGCGATTTGTGACCGATTTCACCGGTTGGTTGC
>JAQBTI010000306.1 GCA_027624995.1 Chloroflexota bacterium | reverse complement strand
CCCAGAGAAAGGGGAGCAGTTAATCACACTCTCATAACCCCTGGTACTGAGAACGGGGGCAGGCCAGCGAAGAATCATTCCGTGGTGAAAAGTCGCCCCGAAAACTCCAAATCATACGCAATCCGCGGGAGCACCTATCTCGTTTTGGGGAGCAGCGACGGTTATCGCGAGCAAGGAGTTGCTTCTTGGTACGGTGACTACTTTCACGGGCGGCGAACTTCGTCCGGTGACACGTACGACATGTACGAGATGACCGCGGCTCATAAGACCCTGCCATTGCCCACCTATGTGAGGGTCACCAACCTGGAGAATGGGCGCTCCGTAGTGTTGCGCATCAATGACCGCGGCCCGTTCATCGAAGGACGGATTATCGATCTGTCCTTCGTCGCGGCCCAGAAGCTCGGGATGGCGGAACGCGGATTGGCACGCGTCGAGGTAGAGGCGCTCGACCAAGCTAAGGCGCAGCGGCTCGACCAAGCTACGGCGCGGCGGCTCGACCAAGCTACGGCGCGGCCACCCCGTCGCGAGTTTGGCAACCGTGTGCCAGAAGAAAATTTCTAGAGGTTGCTCGATCTCGGTCGGCGGCGATCACCGCACCGACTCGTGGAAGGCCCAACTCAAGTCGCCTAAGCCGCGGGTCGAGAGGAGCCGGACAACTCTTCCCACGGATCGAGCGTCTCCATGGCCGCCGCTTCGATCGCCCACGGAACGTCACGGTCCCTGCTCCAGGTGGGCGCTCCACTCTTGAAGTCAGGCCTGACGCCCCGTTCGCGGTTGCCGCGGAGCAGCGCCTGGAGAAGGTCGGGTGGATCTGCAAGGTCGGGTGGATCTGCAAGGTCGGGTGGATATGCAAGGTCGGGTGGATCTGCCCGTCGTTCGGGCAGCTCGGGCACCTCGAACAGCGCGCTGCCCCGGGGTGTGAAGAACACGACCTGCCCGTTCCGGTCGCTACAGACTCGATAACCGCCCTCGTGGACCCTCCGATGATGGCTGCGACACAACAAAACGGTATTGTCCAGCTTGGTTTCTCCGCCGTCCGCCCAGTGTTCGATGTGGTGCGCGTCGGTGAAGCGGAGCCCACACCCTGGGAATCGGCAACCGCGGTCCCTGGCATCGAGCGCTCGACGTAGCGCGGGTGGAATCGTGCGTGTCTTGCGGCCCACGTCGAGCACGGAGCCCTGCGCATCGTGATGGATCTCGATCCGGCTCACGTCGCACGAAAGCCTGCGCGCAGTTTCCGCGGCAATTCGGGTACCGTCCTCGAGCTCGGAGAGGCCTGGCTCGCCCTCCTCTTGGAGGGTCGTGGCTTCGACGTGGAGCACGACCTGGTATCGCTCGGCGCGGGAACCGCTAGCGGGCGCATTGTGACCGAACCCGGCCGCCAACGCCCGCTCGGCCAGCAGACCGACCGCGTCCGCGCGGAGGTGAGCGGGCTCCAGCGTTTCTTCGTGGTGCCGACTTCGTCCCCCGTCGCCGCCCTCCGCGAACAGCGCATCGCTCGCCGCCTCAACCGCCCGCATCAGTGCCGCTCCGACTTCTGGATCCAGCCTGCCCTTCACGACATACATGCCGTCTTCGTCCGGGAAGACCGAGAAGCACCGGCTGGCGTGGCGGATGCGTTCCTGCTGCGCCTCGTCCCACCGGGCCAACTTCTTCCATCCCCTCACCAGCCGCTCCAGGTTAGCGGCCGAGGCTGCGCGGGCGAACTCCAGCAGTTCGCGTTCGTTGTCGGGCGTGGCTGCGCGGGTCAGCGCCCGCACTTTCGAAAAAGAAATCTCGCCCCTCGACATCGCTTCCGAGATAAGAGGAAGACTCTCCAAGGACTGGGCGGCCCTGACCTTCTCGTTGGCTGCGCCGCGCGTGATGCCGATCCGCCAAGCAAGCCACTCGGCACAGGAGCCGAAGCCCTCGGTGGCCCAGTCCCGGTGCCGGTCGGATCGTGCGAGGGCCTTGAGGAATTCACGGGTCGCGGCCGTGATTTCACCGAACAGCACGGCGACTCGGTCCATGCGTTCGATGCGAGCATCCGACTCGAGAGCTTTCTGATCCATTTTCTCCATGATCCCTCCCAAACCCAATGACGGCAACAAGTTCCGTCATAATATAAGGGTCGGTTTGGAGAGTCTCTCACGGGTCTTGAGAGCGACGAACGGGGGTCCAGAGGTCATCGGGCGAGGCCTTACCTCGCCATCGCGCTCAGCTTTCCATTGGACGGGGTTCAGGGAGCGGCGACATGGACCTCCCGGACCGGCCGAGATGCGCTCGCCAAAATCTGTCCATGTCTGGATGGGACAGATCCGAATCATTCGCCACTTAGCGGTGGTGGATCAGCCGTTCACGAACTCCGATCCCGATTTCGCACGAGCTTCTGATTCCCATCTGATCCCCGTCTGACGGCACCCATCGATCCTTAGGCACGAACAACGAGGGGCCCCACGCCGTGGCGACTCTCAATCGCGACGGGCGGCTTCTGTTGTGGAACCCAAGGAGGCTACATGAGATCGGAAGCGAAGGGATTCATCCTGAATCGGGTCGCGCTCCCCGTCATGGCTGCGCTCGCACTTCTCTCCTGCTCCGACGCAATGGTCGCGCCCGAGGTGGCAGTCCACGATGCCACACCACAATTCCTGATTACGGGAAACCTACAACTGTGCAGCCCGAGTGGCCCCCTGACCATCGCCGCGTTCGCGGACGCCAACTTGGAGGTAGCGATCAGGACTACGCTGGGAATCACCCCGGCGGACGACCTGACGTACGAACTGGTTTCGGGGATGGCCCTATTACACGCCAACTCCTCCGGGGTCACGAGCTTGGTCGGGATCGAGAATCTTACGAGCTTGAAGTCCCTCAGCCTCGCTTTCAACTCGATCAGCGACATCGGCCCGCTGCAGGGGCTCACGGACTTGAGGTCCCTCCTCCTCAGCGGAAACTCGATCAGCGACGTTCGCCCGCTGAGGCAACTCACCAGTCTTGAGACGCTGCACCTCAGCGCCAACCCGCTCAGCGACCTCGGGGAACTACGGGGGCTCACGAGCCTGACTGCGCTCCACCTCGGCGGAAACTCGATCAACGACATCCGCCCGCTGCGGCAGCTCACGGGCCTAATCACGCTCGATCTCCGAAACAACTCGATCAGTGACGTCCGCGCGCTGAAAAATCTCACCAGTCTCACCACGCTTTTCCTCAACAGCAACTCGATCAGCGAAATCCGGCCGCTGAGGGACCTCACGAGCCTCACAACGCTGTTCCTCAGCAGCAACTCGATCAGTGATATACGTGTGTTGAGGCGGCTCACGAGCCTGAAATTCTTTCCACTCGATGACAATCCGATCAGTGACATACGCCCGCTCAGGGGTCTCATGGCTCTGAACTTCCTCTACCTCAGCGGTTCGAACCTCATCGACATCGACCAGACTGAGTGGACTCACCGCGCTGACGGACCTCGCCGTATACGGCAGCTCGGTCAGCGACATCAGCGCGCTTAGAGGGCTCACGAGCCTGACGTCCCTCTTTCTCAGGAGCAACCCAAACCTGAGCAACATCCAGCCCCTGTTGGGCAATAGAGGGCTCGGAGTAGGGGATGACGTCGATCTCCTGTGACATTGAAATAGAAATGTCCGGTTTAATTGAAGTAGAAATGTCCTCTTTCGGGTTTTGTTCGT
>JAQBTI010000305.1 GCA_027624995.1 Chloroflexota bacterium | reverse complement strand
ATCGGAACGGTTCCACCCGGCACCATCATGTCCAGGGAGTAGCTCGTCGTGCAGCCCACGATGTTGCCATTCTCGAACGCGGAGAGGCTACGCTCGGGCTGGAAAATGATCTTGAATACCTCAACGTCGGTATCAGAGTAGAAGTTGTTCTGAGCTCGCGCGTTGGCTTTCTTGAGGGTCGTGAAATCAGCCCAAGTGTTGGGCTTCAGCTCTATGTCCATCGTGGTGACTCCTAAGTATTGCCGGCGCTCCGGCTCGTTAAGACGCGGATTATAGCACGCACGATGGCACCAATCCATGTCGAGCATGCGGCAATTCGGCGTGGCTGCGAATGGAGGCCCTACGAGAGCTATCGCCACGGCCCGGCCTGCTGTAGAATTCATGCGATTGTCTGCATCTGGAGGTAGCTGCGTGCCTCGAGCACTGGACGGAATTACCGTAATAGACGTCTCCGGCGGCGTGGCTGGCGGCCTCGCCACGATGATGCTTTGCGACAACGGCGCGAGGGTCATCAGGATAGAGTCTCCGGAAGGAGCGCCCGAGCGCCTACAGCCTGTCTATCGAATGCTGGACCGCGGTAAGGAGAGCGTCTTCTTGGACCTGGCCACGGCTCTGGCCAGCTTGGAGGCCACCGTCGAGAGCGCCGGGTCCGGTAGTCCTTTGGAGGTGTTCGGAGCCCTGATCGAGATGGCCGACGTACTCATCGACTCATACTCCCCTTCGTCGCCTTATCAAACCCTGGTCGACTACAGTCGACTGGCAGCATCGAATCCAGGCCTGGTCCGCTGCTCCATCACAGCCTACGGACCGGTCGGGCCCGACCGCGACGAGCCCGCGCTGGACGACCTGGTTATGGCCAGAACGGGGGTCCTCGCCAGCCAGCCGTCCTTCCGGCCGGGGCCTGTCCACGTCGTACATCCGATTCCGAGCGTCGGGGCAGCGATGCTGGCGACGCAGGGAACAGTCGCGGCCCTTTTCGCCCGGGAGAAGACTGGTCGAGGACGCCACGTCAATACGTCGCTAATGGCCGGTGTCCTGGCGAACTCTCCCAAGGCAAAGGGCGAGAGCCTCAAGGCCTGGAGTGGCCGGCAACAGCGCCCTACAGGCGACTGGCCCTTTTACAGCGTCTTCAAGTGCCAGGACGGGGAATGGATTCAACTCGGCTGCATCCACGACGGCTTCGTGAATCAGACCGTCGACGCACTGGGAATCCGCGAAAAACTCTCCGGCTTTAAAGTGGGTACTAGATACGCTCAGCCTTCTGAGGAGGACCGGGCCAAGGTCTACGATGTAGTCGCCGAGGCCTTCACCACACGACCGATGGCTGAGTGGACCGCGGTCCTCGAGGAGGCCGACGTCCCCTACGCTCCCGTCCTGACAATGGAGGACGCCAAGAGCGATCCTCAGGCGATTCATAACGAGATGTTCCTCGAAGTCGAAGACCCGGAACTGGGCCACACGACGCAGGCCGGACTGCCCGTCAAGCTACTCGCAACTCCCGGAGCGGTAAGGGGCCCCGCCCCAACGCTGGGCGAGCAGACGGAGGCCGTCTTGTCCCAGCTGCGAGTGAACGGTACCCGGTCTCAAGAGGATCGAGGACGCGGATCCAAGACGCTGGACCCTCCCCCGCTCGACGGCGTGAAGGTCCTGGCCATCGACAACGTGATCGCCGGCCCCTGGGCAACCCGCCTGCTGGCAGACCTCGGGGCCGACGTCGTTAAGCTGGAGCCGCCAACCGGGGAGATCAGTCGCCCGTCCGGCAGCAGCCAGTTCTCGTCGTTCAACTCCAACAAGCGGTGCGTTGCCATCAACGGCAAGGAGCCGGAGGGGCGGGAGGTCGTCCGGAAGCTGGCGGCCTGGGCAGATGTCATCTCGGAGAACATGCGCCCGGGCGCCGCGGCGCGCATCGGGCTGGGGCCGGATGACCTCGCCCAATTGAACCCGGACGTGGTCTACTGTCACATCACAGGCTTTGGCTCGGAAGGGCCTCATTCTCATAGGCCGGGGCTTGATCCGCTGGCGCAAGCGATGACGGGACTCCAATGGGCCCAGGCCGGCCCCGGAAACCCCCCGGTCTACCTTGGGATGCTGGCCCCGGCGGACTATGTCGGGGCCATGCTCGGCGCCGTGGCCACCGTGCTGGCACTCTTCGCCCGCGCCCGATCGGGCGTCGGACAGCGCGCCGAAACCTGTCTGCTCAACTCCGGCATCCTGATAGCCTTCATGGGACTGGACAGGAGGGGTGACCACGGCCAATACGGTCGCCACGCCCTCTCGCGGCTTTACGAGACCAAGGATGGTTGGCTCTATGTGGTGGCCGAGTCGGAACCGGAATGGGTGGCGATATGTAGCGTCCTTGGCCGGGCCGACCTCCGCGACGACGCCCGGTTTTCGACCTCGACCGCTCGCCGCGACAACGACGTCGCCCTTGCCAAGGAGATCGAACAATCCTTCTCCGAGCGTGGGGTCGAGGAGTGGGTCACAGTGCTCAAGCAGGTCTCTGTCCCATGCGCTGTAGCCGTCGAGCGTTACGATGAAGGCTTCTTCTCCGACCCGCAAGCGATCGCAAACCGGATGATATCGGCCCACGACGACTCCCCGTTGGGCGCGGTGAAATTCTCGACGCGCCTGGTCGACTTCTCGGATACGGAGGACGCCGCTTCTTGGGTGACTCCGTTGCTGGGTACGCACAACCGGGAGGTGCTCGCGCAACTGGGGTATTCTGAGGACCAGGTCGAGGAGCTGTACCGAAAAAACATCGTCAACACCGACGAGGGTGAGTCCAAAGGCTGAAGTTAGCAAGCACTGCGGTCGTCTGCGTAAGAGCGTACGGCCGTACCGCCCCTACCGTTGCCGCGGAGACGCCCCAGTCTCCTCCTGACGGCCGCCGGTGATAACCGACACGGATGAGTCCGGGTAAGGACGGCACCATTGGCCACGCTATATCTGGTCTCGACCCCAATCGGAAACATCGAGGACATCACCCTGCGCGCGATCCGCGTGCTTGGCGAGGTCGATCTGATAGCCGCAGAGGACACACGCGTGACTCGCAAACTGCTGTCCCGCTACGACATCCATACCCGGTCCACCAGCTACCACGAGCATAACCGGACGGCCAAGCTTCCGGTCCTTCTGGCAACCCTGGACGGTGGGCAAAACGTTGCGCTGGTTTCCGACGCGGGTACTCCGACGGTGAGCGACCCCGGCTCCGAGCTAGTACATGCCGCGTCAGAGGCCGGTCATAACGTCGTCCCGATACCGGGTCCTTCGGCAATCACGGCGGCGGCGGCTGTGTCGGGGCTCCCGACGGACGAATTCGTGTACCTCGGGTTCCTTCCGAGACGCAAAGCCGAGCGCAGGCGCTTCCTGGTCTCGCTGGCCCAGGAAGTACGGACTCTCGTAGTGTTGGAGGCCCCTCACCGACTGCGCGCCTTCCTCAAGGACGTGGTCTCAGTCCTGGGAGACCGTCGTGTGGCGGTCTGTCGCGAGATGACGAAACTTCACGAGGAGGTATTCCGGGGCACGCTATCGGACGCCCTGGACTATTTCGAGCATCCCCGCGGTGAGTTTACACTGGTCATCCAGGGCCAGGCCTCGCCAAGCCAGCCAGACGCCCCGAGCGACACCGGAGAGATGATCAAGAACGCCCGAACGTTGCTCGAAAAC
>JAQBTI010000304.1 GCA_027624995.1 Chloroflexota bacterium | reverse complement strand
CGTGTCTGTTCTCGTTGCGTCAATGTCAGTCCTTTCATGACTGACATTTTCCCTTAACGCTTAGCTACTGACAGAATCGTATGACATCGACAGACAGGGCGTGCTAGGCGATTGACAAGAGCCGGAGGCCGATTTCATACTTGCGCAGACTTGGTGCTGGAGAAGATATGACATCGAGCTCTATTGGCGCACAAGGCCGCTCCGACGTACTCGTCATAGGCGGAGGCGTCCTCGGCGTCTGCTGCGCCTACTTCCTGAGGGAGGCGGGCAAGGATGTCCTGCTCGTCGACCAGGAAGACATCGTCGCGGGATCTTCTTACGGGAATGCCGGACTGATCGTCCCCAGTCACAGCGTGCCCCTGGCCCAGCCGGGCGTCGTGGGTCACGCGCTTCGCTGGATGTTCAACCCCGAGAGCCCCTTCTACATCAAGCCGAGGCTAGAGCTCGCCCTCCTCACCTGGCTCTGGCGATTTCGCGCGGCATCCAACGCGCGCCGCAGGGACCGGGCCATGCCCGTCCTCCGCGACCTGATATTGGCCAGCCGTGATCTCTACCGGTCGTTCGCGGCGATGGACGATATGGACTTCGGGTTTGAGGAGAGAGGAGTCCTGTACCTCTTCAACACAGAGAAAGGCCTTCGCGAAGGCGAGCACGAGGCGGAGCTGGTCAGGACCATAGGGATCGAGACCGAGACGCTGGGCAAGCAAGAGGTCGACGATCGACTCGGTGTTAACACAACCGTGGTTGGCGCAATCAACTACCCACAGGACACACACCTGACCCCGGCGAGCTTCGTCCGAGCCCTCGCAACCCGGTTTCAGGCTATGGGTGGCAAGTTCCGTCCCAACACGAGGGTCGAAGGATTTGAACGGGACGGACGGAAGATCGTAGGCGTGAGGACCTCCAAGGGAACTCTGGAGGCCGACGAGGTTGTTCTGGCGACCGGCTCCTGGACCCCGAAGCTCGCCCGAGATCTCGGCATCAAGGCCCCAATACAGGCCGCGAAGGGCTACAGCATCACGCACCGCAGACCGGAGGGGGTACCGGAGATCCCCGTCATCTGTGCGGAGAGCCGGGTGGCCGTCACACCGATGGGCGACACCCTTCGCTTCGCAGGCACCCTGGAGCTGGCGGGCCTCGACTTGTCGATTAACCAGCGCAGGGACGAAGCCATCAGGCGGGGGCCGCCGGCCTACGTGCCCGAGTTCGACACCGCCGATATGGAGCTCATTGAGGTGTGGGCCGGACTCCGGCCCGTCACTCCCGACGGCCTCTCGCTGCTAGGCCGTTCTCCCCGCTACGACAACCTGACCCTGGCCGCAGGCCACGCCGCGATTGGCATGTCCTCTGGCCCCGCCAGCGCAAAGCTCGTGACGCAGGTCATCACCGGCGAGGAGCGCTTCATGGACATTTCGCTGATGGACCCGGGCCGCTTCGGGTAGTCCGAGCTCTTCACCAAATGTGCCTCGCATCGCCTATCGCCCTTCGACACACTCAGGGCAGCCTCTAGTATTCTCCCGCAGTGGGAGAAGCGATTTGTGTCACGCCCTGACTTAAACGACCGTACCGCTTACGTGCATGACAGTCACTGGCGCCCGGGATGGCATGGAAGACAACATGAGGAGACCGCATGAAATATGACCTGCTGATAAAAGGCGGAACGGTGGTGGACCCGTCACAGGGCCTGAACGCAGCCAAGGATGTCGCTTTAGACGCTGGGAAGGTCGCGGCGGTGGAGGACTCGATTCCCACGGACAGTGCGCGAGAGGTCCTCGACGCCAAAGGCCTGCTAGTTGTGCCTGGCCTCATAGACCTGCATGTGCACGCCTTTTGGGGCGCATCGACCTACGGAATCGATGCCGATGTCAGCAACCTGGCGAAAGGGGTCACGACGGCCTTGGACGCCGGTTCGGCCGGCGCGCTGACGTTCCCTGCGTTTCGCAAGCACACGATCGACAGGGCGGACACGAGGCTCTATGCCCTCCTGAATATCTCCGCTGCGGGCATGCTTTCACCCCAGATCGGCGAGGTCGAAGACCCGAGATGGGCTGACGTGGACCTGGCGGTGCGGTCGGGCCGGGCGAACCGGGACCGGGTACTTGGGATCAAGGCAAGGCTTGCCCGGCACATCCTTGGCGAAAGTAGCGATGTCGAGACGCTGAAGCGGGCCATTGAGGCTGCGGAAGGGTTCGACGGATTCGTTATGATCCACGTGGGAAACAACCCTACGCCGCTCCCCATGCTGATGAACATGCTCAGACCGGGAGACGTTGTAACTCATTCATTCCACGGCTTTGGGGACGGTGTGCTGGAGGAGTCAGGCGCGGTAGTCGAGGGTATGAAGGAAGCGCAGTCACGGGGGGTGGCGATAGACGTTGGGCACGGCGCCGGAAGCTTCTCTTTCAGGTCCGCGGAGAAGGCACTCGCGAACGACGTGCTGCCTGACACGATCAGCACCGACATCAGTAACATCAGCATCGATGGGCCGGTTTACGACTTCGCGACAACCGTTACGAAGTTCATGCACCTGGGAATGTCGCTCGAAGAGGTGATACGGCGCTCGACAGAGGTCCCGGCGCGAGTGATGGGACTCGGTGACCGTGTCGGGACCCTGAAGGTCGGCGCCGAGGGCGACGCCGCAATCTTGAGGGTCGAAGAAGGGCGGTTCAAGCTGGTTGATCGGCTTAATCCGATGACAATGATGGGCTCGACCAAGTGGGAGACGGGGACCTCGCTGGAGGCGTCCAAGAGGCTGGTCCACGTACATACCGTAAAGGGTGGTGCGGTTTACCGGCCCTGGCTGAAGTAGGTTTCACGTCGGGGGAGGCCGGGTATCGTTGAGAACTGCGGTAGGGGCACGGCATGCTGTGCCCCTACATGTTGCGGGCGAAACGTGCCGGTGTCTGCGTGTCAGCCTCTTGGAGACCGGGGCGCCTGCGACCATGGTTATCCCGCTACTCCCCGAAGGGCCCAGGCCATGATCGGTGCTAGAATGTACCTTGATGTCCGCGATAATAGTTGATTGGCTAAGGGCACGCGTGCTCCATTCTCTGGCCCGATGAATTGAATTTCACCGGATTGGCCCGCCTGCGCATCTCGGTCGTGATGATATTGGCCTTGTTCATCGTAGCTTGTGGTGACGACGAACAGTCCACGACTCAGCCCATCGGCACCGTTACTCCATCGGCCGTGGACGTCAGCACAACTGGACCTGGTTCGGGTGCAGAACCCGACTCCACTCGAGCACCGACTCCGGCGGCCATCCCATCCCCTCTTCCGACCGCCACGACGGCTGAACAGGCGCCCAAAGAAGCCGATGCGATCGTTACGTCGGGTGGCGGGGACTCTGAGCAGGGATCGTCGCTCACATCGAGAGTGCAGTCCTGCCTTATCGACACGCTGGGTAGCGGCGTCGTACAGCAGCTCTTCGAAGGGCAACGGCTGCCCACTGCGGCTGAACTCAAGACTCTAGAATCGTGCGGCTTCGGCCCCATCCCGAGTCTGGAAGGCGACAGCACCGCAGACGTACCACCCGATGTCTTAAAGGAGCTGGAGAGTTGCCTTGTCGATGCTCTGGGCGAGGGAGTCTACGCCGACGTCACCGGAGGAGTCCGGCGCCCAACGGCAGAGGAGACTCAGCTATTTGCCAGGTGCCATGAGACAGTGC
>JAQBTI010000303.1 GCA_027624995.1 Chloroflexota bacterium | reverse complement strand
AATGCGAGCGAGTACCGACGGTGAGCGATGTCAGCCCCGAGTTATATGGACGGGCTCGCCCCCTCCCCTCCGGTGTTCTCCGTGGACTCAGTTCATGAAGAAGCGTTCCATGTCGAAGGCGGTGGAGCGACGGAGCATGTAGTAAGAGGTGCGCCCGATACGCGCGGCGAGGATGCTGAGCGCCTTGCCCTTGCCGTGCTTGGAGCGAAGACGGCTGATGAGCCGCTGCCCGCGGGGGTTCTTCTGAAGGAAGAGTACGGCGGCCTCACTGTAGGCCCACTTGAGATGGGCGTTGCCGATCTTGGCGCCGGAGGTGCCGGTGACTTTGCCCGCCGACGCCTTCTGGCTCTTCACGAGGCGTGCGTAGGAGAGGAAGTCCTGGACTCGGGGAAAGCGAGCGATGTGGTGGAGCTCGTAGAGCAGCGTGAGGGCGAGGATGTGGCCCACGCCGGGGATGGTCTGGAGCAGCTCGAAGGTTTCGGGGTCATCGATCTTGGCCTGCCGACCGATGGTGCGCTCGAGGGAGCGGATGATCTGGTCGAGACGCTCAGCCAGGGCGAGATCCGCCTCGACGTTAGCACGTACGACGGGATCAGGAATCGCCTCGAGCAGGCCGACTCGGTTGCGTGACTCGCGGAGACGGTCTGGGGGTGCGGGCAGGTTGAGCTGATGAAAGACGATGCGGATATGGACGAAGAGCTCGCTGCGACGGCGCACAAAGAGGAGCCGGCGGCGAAGCAGATCGCGGGTGGCCCGCATGCCACGAGGGTAGACGTAGGCTGTAGGGAAGGCACCACCGCGTAGGAGCACGGCGATCTTGTGGGCGTCGATCTTGTCGTTCTTGGCCTTCCCCCCGTGAATCGCCTTCATGTAGAGGGCGTGACCGAGGACGAAGGGGATGTCTTCCGCCGTGCAGAGATCAGCCAGCCAGTACCAGCAGAAGATGCACTCGACGCCGACCACGAGATCGTGGCGGTAGGGCGCAATGGCCCCGAGAAAGAGCTCGGGCTCGCAGCGCAGATTGCGATGGAGCACGATCGTGCCGTGCTCTTGGTCGAGGATGCAGAGATACATGGTCCGAGCGTGCAGATCGATCCCGCAGTAGTATCGATGCTGGCCAGTGTAGAAACTCATGGGTCCCCTCCCGGGTCCGATGAGTGGTTCGCGCTCTCATCGTTCCTCCCGAACGTCGGGAGGTCCAGGAGGGGCCTGTATCACGATCAAGCGTTTGCTGCTGTCGCGGAAGACCATCATGGCTCGCGCCGGCGGCGCTCGGAACGCAGATTGGCCGCGCAGCAGAAACGCAGAACGCTATACAGCGGCAGATGGACCGATCGCCCGACTTGTTAAGTGTTACCGGTAGCGGTAACATGTAACGCATGGGAAAGACCCGGAGAGGCGGTTTTGTGTTCGTGACGTGGAAGGGCGACCACAGCCCCTACCACGTGCACGTGTATCGCGACGGCCGCCTCGTGGTGAAATGGGATCTGGAGAACGAAGCTCCGATGAAGGGGAAGGCCACAGCCCGGATTCTCCGCCTCATTTCCGAGCTCCGCGAGGAGGGACTGCTGTGAAGATCGACTCCGTGACTGCGAACAACCGCAAGAAGGCTTTCGAAATCCGCGTGGCGGATGCCTCCTACGTACTGCCCTACGCAGTCCTTGGCCTGCGCCCCGATGCTAAGAACCGCGTCGCAGAGGTGGCGCCGGATGCGGAGTTGGGCATGGAAGGGTTCACGTATCGGCTGGCCGATGGTTCAGAGGACACGATCCATCTCGACGCCGTCCTCGAGTACAACCAGGACCCCGACTACCTGAAAGGACTCATGCTGCACCGAATGACGCTGGAGGCGCGGAAGGCCGTAGAGGACAGCGACCTCAGCAAACGGGAGCTGATCCGTCGCCTCGATACGTCCGCCAGTCAATTCTACCGTCTTCTTGATCCAACCAATTCGACGAAATCAGTGGGTCAGATGCTGGCCCTGCTTCATCATCTCCTCGGCAAAGACGTCGATGTCGTGATTTCGCAGCGAGCAGCACCTAAGCGTGCGGCCAAACGTAGACGACGGGGTCGCGGGACCGCCGCTGTATGACAAGGAATTGCTGCTGTCCGCGGAGGCTTTGAGGGCAGCTCGCTCCGCTCGCTGGCGAACTCACCGCTGCGGCAGCAGAATTCCGGGACGTTAGACAGCCTTCAAGATTACTCGGTGAACATCTCCTGCAGGACACTGAGTGAGTTCGCGGTCGCCTGAGGGCTGAGGCGCCCCAGTTTTCGCATCAGCCGATGTGTATCGACTGCCCTCAGTTGGTCAAGCACCACGAATCCGTCCCGCTTTTGGAAGCGGCATGCGATCCGAAACGGATAGGGGTGCCCGCCGGTTGTCATCGGAGCTACCACGACGGTGTTGAGGTGTCGATTCAGGTCGTCTGGAGAAAGCACAACGCACGGGCGGCTCTTCTTGATCTCCCTGCCGATGGTGGGATCCAGGGCCACAACGAAGACGTCTCCACGGCGAACCGCTGCCCTCCCTGCTACCATTCCCAGTCGGTCTCATCGAAGCGGGTCGGGACTAGATCATCGAGGAGTGTGTCATCGCCACGTTCGTTCGCCAGAGCCGCGGCATCGGCCCATCCGGCCCTGGGAGCCCTCTCTGACTCGATCATTATTCCGCCTTCGACAACTCTAAGTTGCACCTGCTCGTCCAGCCCCGCTTCCTCAAGCAGAGGCTTCGGGATTCGGACGCCTCGTGAGTTTCCGATTCGAACGATCTTAGCTTTCATTTTCTGCACCCCGTAGGTACGTCGTAATTACATTCAAGTCTAATCGGGCGTCGGCTGTCTAACAAGCGATTGCTGGAAGCGACCAGGCAATGCCGGTCGGAGGGGAGGTCAGAGGATGTAGACTGAAACTTTGATGAGCCGTCTAGTGGGTGCGATCCCCACTCAGTCAAAGCGTAGCCAGCAGGCTGGTAGCCAGACTTGCAGTCGTCCCCGTGAGGGGGCGGTTGATGCGTAGTCAGGCGAGCGGGTGGGCCGTAGGAAAGCAGCCTCGAAATGCTCATCCCGGATGCTCAAGGGCTCAGCAACCCTGAAAGCAGCACTCCCGGAGGCGCTAGGGCGAGCCGAAGGGGGACCGGCGGGGTGGATGACTGTGGCACGGCCGAAGAAGACGGCCCGGTAACCTGGGAGACCCCTGAGCGTCCAGTTGGAGGATCCGGGGTACGGAGAACCGGTGACCCACTCCGACGCGCCGTCGGCGGCAAGCGGACCGACGGCCGGCCTCACGACGGTGAGTCGTGGCGCACAGAACCCACGTTTGCCTAACTGGTAAGGCACGACCGAGGGCAGACCAGAGGCGTGCTGAAGCGACAGGGGAGTCGGATGGCTGCGTATGAGCGATGATGGTGGGGAACGGGCTCGGCACCCGGACTCAGCGGAGCAAAGGCGGCCAGTGTTGAGGTAGAGCCTCAGGAGGGAAACATGACCTTGAGCACAGACTGAGGGTCCCCATGTCCCCGGGACTACTGAGGGTAGCGGAGCGAGCGCAGCGAGACTCGGACGCTCGGTTCAACTCGTTGGCGCACGACGCGCTACGAGCCGTGAACCAGATGGTGTCCCGAGAAGGAACCGCAGTGATTCTGGAGGCCGACATCCAGGCGTTCTTCGACAGCAT
>JAQBTI010000302.1 GCA_027624995.1 Chloroflexota bacterium | reverse complement strand
AACAGGGCGTGGCCAGCTATTCGAGACGGCAACGTGTCCACTCTGATCACGTGCGGTATTCTTTTTTACTTCTCGAACCAACTTGGCACCACGGCGGTGCAAGGTTTCGCCGTCGCCCTTGCCATAGGAGTTCTGGTCAGCCTCTTCACGGCCGTAACGGTCAGTCGTGCGTTCCTGAGGGTCATAGCCACGACCCGGCTGGCGCGGAGGCTCCAGTGGTTCGTGCCCGCCGGTGGGTCGGAGGTACCGCAAAGTCAGGCACGGACAGCGACGGCGGCAGGGAGTTAGACGATGGACTTCGCGGCAAAGAGACGCTGGTTCTTCCTGATATCCGTAGTGGTAATCCTGCCGGGGCTGGTCTTCCTGCTCCCGCCTATAGATGGACTCAAAGCCGGCATCGACTTCACCGGTGGCTCGAGCTTGACCCTCCAGTTCTCTACGGACATCTCGCAAGAGGACTTGCGGACTGAAATGGCCGACCTTGGATACACCGAGACCATCGTGCAGGCTCTGGGTGACAGGACATACTTTGTACGCACCAAGGAGCTCAGCGACGATGACAAGGATGCGATCCTTGCCAAAGTGAACTCGGCCCTGGAGCCGTCGTTTGTGGCGGTCGGACTGACTGACGTCGACGGGCGAGTCGTAATGACCCGTCCGACGGGCACTGATGAGTTTGTGATTACAGCGGACTCTGGAGAACGGACGGGGGTGCTCACTGTTGAACCACCGACGGAAGAGGGAGGATTTCCAGTCACGAGGCCATCTGGAGACCTTAGCCTCGCTTTGGAGCCCGGTCCCGGGCCGGGCCAGGATGTGGTTGCGGTCAACGCTGGAGCCCCGGTGGAAGGCGCGGTGGTCTCGATCAACGGTGTCCTGGTACTAGCGTTTGATCTGGTCTCGCCCTCGGTAGCCAAGGAGACTGTGCGCAATGCGTTCTTCGCTGTCTTACTGGCCGCGGTCGGGATATTCCTCTATGTCTGGTGGGCCTTCCGAAACGTTCCAAGCCCGTTTAGGTACGGCGCTGCAGCCATCGTGGCGCTTCTGCACGATACGGCCGTCGTTATTGGAGCCTTCGCGTTCCTGGGAGCGGTGGCGGACATAGAGGTCAACCTCATGTTCATGATCGCTCTGCTCACCGTTATCGGATACAGCGTAAACGATACGATTGTCGTGTTCGACCGGCTCAGGGAAAATGTTCTCATCTTCCCCAACAGGACGCTGATCGATAACGTCAACGTCAGTATTTCCGAAACTTTCAGCCGGTCGCTGAATACGAGCCTGACGCTGCTATTCACGCTACTGGCGCTCATGCTGTTCGGCGGCTCGACCATCAGGGAGTTCCTGCTCGTGCTGGTGATCGGTGTGGTGGTGGGGACTTACAGCTCGATCGCCATCGCCAGCCAGATACTGGTCGCCTGGGACATGGGCGATTTTCGACGGCTGCTCCGTCGCGGCACTGCCTGACTAGAGGCGGACTCAAGGAACGAGCAGTACACGCCCGAAGATCTTGCGTTCCCTCATGAGCCGGTAGGCCTCCGCAGCCTCTTCGAGCGGGAAGCGCTCCGATACCACGGGCGACATCTTCCCAGCCGCGACCATCGCGGCCGCGTCTGTCACGTGCCCGATTGACGCCCCTGTCGAACCGGTGACCGTCGCGTCGCGGAACATTATTTCCGCCGGACTCACCTCTGCCTTTGATCCTGTTACCTCGCCCATGAGCACGATCCTGCCTCCATCGGAAATGCTCCGGATGGCCTGCTCGAAAACGGCCGATCCGACACTGTCGAGGACGATATCCACGCCTCGGTCCTCGGTCAGGGCCAGAGCCAACTCCGAAAATGGCAGATCGTCGACTAGAAGTACCTCCTCTATGCCTAGGTCCTCGATCCGAGCAACCTTTTCCGGCGAAGCGGTGACGGCCAGGACCCTGGCCCCCAACGCAGCCGCGACCAACGCCGAATGCACGCCGAGTCCCCCGCCGGCACCGGTAACAAGCACCGTCTCTCCGGGCTGGACGCGGGCCACGTCGCGGGCTGCTCGAAGCGCCACGCCCGTAGGGCAGGAGAGAAGGCAAGCCGTTTCCAGGTCGAGACCGTCGGGCACCGGGACCGCACTGGTCGCGGGGAGTGCCACGAACTCGGCGAAACCGCCGTCGATGCCGTGTCCGACGCCGTGTCCGTTGGGACAACGGTAGTCGTTCCCCGAGATGCAGCGATCGCAGTTCCCGCAGAAGGTCGTCAACGCTGAAACGACGGCGTCACCAACTCGGAGAGACGTGACAGCATCGCCGACCTCGGCAACGCGTCCGGAAACCTCGTGGCCGAGCACCGCGTCCGGCCTCACACCCCTTCGAAGCAGCCCTCGCATGACCGCCACGTCATGGCCGCAGAGGCCCGCCGCCTCGACCTTCACAAGAACGTCATTCGGTCCAATCAATGGGACGGCGCGCTCCCGGACGGCCATGGACGGCGTCTCTCCGGGTGTCTCCAGTACGAGGGCTCTCATTTTGGCGGTCAGTCGGAGGGCTCGGCCCATGCGGGACGGTTTGCTACAAGCGCTGAGATAGTCTCGCTCAGAGTCCGGCTGCGGTCGATATTTTCAGGCGTCTCTCTGGCCAGCGGGGTCTCGCTCAGGAGCCTGAATATCTCGGTGGCCCCCTGGTGAAAGGCGGGTGTAACGCCTGCGTGGTCGAACGTTTCTGCAATCTCCTGCATCTCGCCTATCCATCGGTAGGACTTGGAAGGGAGTCCCGGTAGCTGGGCATGCATGCGTCGGAGGACCTCTGGCTGTGACTCGCTCAACTCATTCGCCAGTTCGTCCGACAGGCCCAGCGCTTCTGCGGCGGACAACAGGGCGAGATGCAGGGCCGACGTGCCCTTGGTCATCGCGGCGTAGCACATCTTGATGCCTGAGGCGCGGCCAACTGTGTCGCCGATGTTCCTGACCTCGATTCCCTTTCCGTCGAGCTCTGACATCATGCCCGCGTGGACACCCGAAACGTAGAACCTGGGAGGAGTCCCACGTCCCGGAGGGCCGCCGATAATCGAGCCGTCGATGTACTGGCCTCCAACGCCGGTTACGATGGATTCCATGATCTCCGATGACTGGGGCGAAACGGCATTGCAGTCCACAAAGCTGACGTCGGCGTCAGACGCGCTTATTGCACCGGCTACTTGACGGGCGATTTCGACTGCCTCGGCCGGGACGAGTATTGAGAGGATCAGCTCAGCCTCTGTCACCAGCTCTTCGAGGCTCTCGACATCGCGGATACCGGCGTCGCCAGCAAGCTGCTTTGTTCGGTCGCTGCGGCCCCGCAGGCAAGTCAGGATGTCGAAGCCGTGATCGCCCAGGACCCGTCCGACCGCATGTCCCATGTCGCCTGGGCTCAGTATTCCTATTGACTTCATGGATATCTCCGCTGAGTAGAAAAAGGGGCTCCGAGTGTATGCGGGCGATTATAGGTGCGCTCGTTCCGGCGGGCAAGGACGGCCTAGCCTACCCCAGCGGCCCCAACATTGATAGAGTTAGCGACAGGACTGACGACATCACTCAGGAGTAACAAATGAAGCTTGGAGCACACGTGTCGACCGCCGGGGGCGTGGACAAGGCTTTCGACCGCGCAACGGAGATCGGGGCAGAGGCGGTCCAGATTTTCGCCACGTCTCCCAGGGCGTGGAAATTCAGGGAAGCTCCCGAGGCTCAGGTCTCGGCGTTCCGCAAGAGGTCGGAGGAGACCG
>JAQBTI010000301.1 GCA_027624995.1 Chloroflexota bacterium | reverse complement strand
GATGCCCGAGCTGACACCGGAGAATTATTACCTGCACTTTATCCCGCAGATCGACGCGGCGACGGTCCTGTTCACCGTTATGGTGACCGTGATGCTCATCGCCTGCGTGATTATGATGCGCGTAGAGAAAACGAAGTACCGATGGATTCCTTACGTACTGGCGATTCTGATCATCGGGGCTACCTGCCTGACCGTCTTCGTCATCTTCCCGGTTAATCAGATCCTGCGTGACGGCATCACCGAGCAAGCGCAACTCGTGGAGATCGTCGCTAAGTGGGTTTTCCTGACCAAGATCCGTGTGGTGCTGTGGAGCCTGGAGTGGCTCGTGATGATGTATTATTTCGGCGACAACCTCTACCAGAGAATCAAGGATTCATGAAGACCACCAAACACTTCCCAGGGCTTACTTCCTCGAACGTGGTACCCGGGGGACGTGGACGGTGGTTGATGTCTATTGGCGTGGTCGTTCTGTGTGTTTTGTGCCCAGAGCCTGCGGAGAGCACCGAATCGCGATTCCACTCTGGGGCTCAGGATCAATCAGGCGGCGCTGGCTATCACATGGTCGAAGAGTGGATCACCGCGCCTGAAGACGTTGGTGGTGTGTCCGGCGTAACCACCGATGATGAAGGCAACATCTACGCCTTCAGACGCGACGCCAACAACGTCTGGAACCTCGATTCCTCGGGTAAGCTGGTGAAGGAATGGGGCCAGGACATCGCCAAGTGGACGCACGCCATCCGCGTCGACCATGAAGGATACATCTGGACCGTCGATGGTCAGGCCCATCAGATCAAAAAATGGAGCCCCGACGCGAGTGACCTCCTGATGACCCTCGGTAGCTACGATGTGGCTGGACACGGACCCGACAGGTTCAACCGGCCCACCGATGTGGCCGTCGCTCCGAACGGTGATTTCTTCGTGTCGGACGGGTACGTCAACACGAGAGTGGCCAAGTTCGATAGGAACGGAGAGTTCATCAAGGAGTGGGGAGGCGCCGGCACGGCACCGGGCCAGTTCAACACGGTGCACAGCCTGGTCATCGACTCGAGGAATCGGGTGTTGGTGGCCGACCGTGAGAACAAGCGGGTGCAGATCTTTGATCTAGAAGGCCATTTTCTCGACCAGTGGACCCACCTGGGGTCCCCTTACGCCCTGTTCCTTACGCAGGATGACCAGCTGTTCGTGGCGGATGGTGTCAACGGCAAAGTGTGGATCGCCGACGCCAACGACGGGACGCTCCAGGGTACGATCGAGGGAACAGAAGGTATCCATTGGGTGGCCGCGGACCCCTCCGGGAATGTCTACGCCGCCTCGAATCGGAGCCACTATTTGAGGAAGTACTCGAAGGTCGGGGCGACGAACTCAAGGAGCAGAGACCGATGACCACGCTGACTCTGTCCGTTCCAGAGGCCAGCCTGACCCCGGGAACGAACACATAAGTCGCATAGCTCGAATTTCAAGGATTAACACGTGAGCCGACGACTGGGCCACGTATTACCAGCCGGCTACGGCGTGACCGTCACCCGGGCATAGCCGTTCGTCCAGCAGCACTGGCGCTCGAACGACTGGATGTTCTCGATCGACTGCATGAGAACGACATAGTCCCCCGGTTCGCTGAAGGTGACTCTCGTTGTCGCGCGGTTGTCGTACCGGTAGTCGGCCAGCATCTCGAGTTGGCTGAATTTGGCGTCACCGGGTCCGGAGTACTTGGACCAACCAACCCACCAACGCGCGGGTCTTCCGTTGGGTTCGTCAACAAAAACGCTCAACGTCAGGGGATCCCCCACCGGCACCGTGACTGGCCCCGCGTATAGCCCGATCCGGCCCCGGCCTTCCGGGCCCTCCGGCTGGATCCAGCGAACGAGCGGCGCAATCGAACCCTGCGCCTGACCGGGGTTGAAGTCCAGCCAGGCCTCGTCGTCGTCCGCGATCTGGGAGTAGTCGTCGACCCCCATCTCTTCCGCTAGGAAATCCCACGCGAGGGCCCTGGATTCCGAATCGGGTTCGTCAAGCATATAGGCCGTCGACGTCAAATGGCCAGGCACCGAGTACTCCTGGCCACCGACCCGAAGCGTCCAAACGACCCTGCCGTTGCCGAAATCTTCCGGGACCTGGACGGTGTGGACACAATAGTGTTTCCGGTACCCAGTTCGCGGCACGGGCATGAAGTGGGTGGGCTGACCTCCATCAAACTCTTTTGGTTCGATGAAGTTGTCCGGTCCGAGTGGGATATCCACCTCTGCCTCTGTGTTTCCGCTCCAGTAGCCGAAGCATAGGCGGTATGTCCCTTCGGGCTCCTGATACCACCCCTCAAAGGAAGGAACGACTGGCGCACCGGACGTACGTAGCGTGCGTGCCGACCAGTCGAACCCTTCCCACGGGTACTGCGCCTCGAGGGGCGCTCTGGTGCCGGGAAGGAGCGCCACCGCCAGAACTCCGGCTGCCAACAAACGGCAGCCTGTCCTGCTCATCGAAGCCTCCCGAGTCGAGTTGGAAATCAACCTTGGTCCTCAGCGCTGGCCACCCGTCTGAGCAGCAGCTCCCGCTCGGCCACCAACCGCTCGTAGTTCTCCTCATCCAGCCAGGTGACTTCCATATGGAAGTGGCCCATCTCGTCCGCACTCCGTCGACCGAAGAACACCCACTGATCCGGATCGGGGTTGTTCGGGTTGTTCACCGTATTGTCGTACTGGGCGGTCACGATGAGCGTGGTCCCTTTCGGTAGCAGAGGAGCTGCGTGGTCCGCGTATGCGTGAGCGGTGTGCCACTTATGGTCCCAGTTGATCCTGTTGATGACTTCCCGTCGCCCGTCGGGGTAAATCGCCTCCATCGTCTGGTACTTACCCCGCATGTGCATGTGACCGCGAATGCTGTTGAGCCGAACGGCCTGCTTCAGCACGTGCACTCCCTGTTGTGTCGCCACGCCATGCGGCGGAAGGGCCAGATCCGTGAGCCTCGTCTGCACGTTGCATTCAGGGCTGTCGAGCGGGACCGTTGCGGGCTGGTCCCAGCAGGGGCTGTCCTGCTGCAGCACGGTACGGTTCGCAATGGGATCCGTCAGCCACGACACGTGGGAGACTTCGAGTTCTGGCTTCACCCCTGCCGGATACAGCCAGATACCCAACTCGATAAAGGCATCCTCCACCAATTCGCCAGTGGGGAAGAAGTGCATCGCCCACTCGATCCCCTGTCCGGGCTGGAGCAGTTTGCCCGCGTCTTCCGGGAAGAGGTCGAAGTCCTTGCCGGCCGCCGAAGAGGCCAATTCGCTGTTTGCGTGATGAAAGACGTATCGGCTCTCGACGCTTCCGGGTCTGATCTCGGTGGCCTGCGCCCAACGTGGTTCGGAGAGACCATCGATCGTGGAAACCGGCTCGAACCACTGATCCAGCCCGTTGGCGGGCACAGTGTACGGCGGGGAGGCGACGATCAGGTCCGGTGGACGTCCAAAATGGTCTTCGAGCTTCCAAGCGCGTGAGTCATCCCAGACGATAGGGTCGGGCGCGTCTGCCGGGTCGCCCAACGGAGCGCCGGCATCCGCCCAATCGACGACCGTCCGGATCTCTTCGTCGGTCAGAGAGATGTCGTTCTTGAAATCTTGAACTCCGATACCTTTTTCGATGTACCAGGGCGGCATGCGTCGGTTCGCGACCTTGTCCTTGATCATGGGCGCCCACACCCGGGCGTCCTCGTAGGAGAGGAGCGGCATCGGTCCCATTCCCCCCGGCCGATGACAGGACTGGCAGTTCTCCTGGAGAATCGGC
>JAQBTI010000300.1 GCA_027624995.1 Chloroflexota bacterium | reverse complement strand
CAAAGCTGAAGGGGAGCAGAATGGAACAGGACGGAACGCTCCAACAGAAAATCGACGATCAGGGCCAGGCCTCAGCCCGAACCCCGGAGTAGGCGGTGATTTGGGGACTCCTTGCCAGGTGGTCTCGGCGATGGATAGAATCGGCGTAGAGGACCCCTTCAATTTGCCTACTGGAAAGAGGCACGGGAGGCGCCGATGAAGAGCCGGTGGTCGGACTCCGATGCCGGAGATCTTGTCCGGAAATTGGGCGAGCGAGGCGTATCCGAGAACCTGTCACTGCGGGTCTACTCGACCCGGCTGCTCGGTCAGGACCCGAGGCTGGTCCTACACGGAGGTGGCAACACCTCGCTCAAGACTACCGGCGATGACGTAATTGGCAACCGGTACGAGGTCCTCAGGGTGAAGGGTAGCGGCTGGGACATGGCTGACATCGAACCGGAAGGCCTGCCCGCTGTAAAGCTCGGCCCCCTGCTCAAGTTAAGGGGGCTGGACAGCCTCACCGACGAGGCGATGGTCAACTTTGAGAGGTCCAACTTGCTGGACGCGTCGGCCCCCACGCCATCCATTGAGACGCTGCTTCACGCCTTTCTCCCTCACCGGTACGTCGACCACACACATTCGACAGCAGTGCTCAGCCTGACGGACCAGCCCAACGGGGAGGACCTGTGCCGAGACCTGCTCGGCGAACAGGCTGGGATCGTCCCTTACATAAAGCCCGGGTTCGATCTCGCCAAGAAGGCTGCGGAGGTCTTCGAAGCTACACCTGAGGTCGAGGCCCTGATACTGCTCAAACACGGCGTCTTCACGTTTGGTGACTCCGCCCGAATTGCATACGAGAAGATGATAGAGATGCTAAGCCTGGTCGAAGAACGTCTGAAGCAAGGCAGCCGTTCTTTTACACAGGTGGATGTACCGAGTCCCGCTCTAACGGTCGCCGAGGTCGCACCGGTCGTCCGCGGCGCTTGCAGTGCTGTCAACGAGTCCGCCTTCGACGGCCAGCTGCGATTCGTTCTGGATTTTCGGACGAGCCCGCAGATTCTGGAATACGTCAACGGCGCGGAACTCATCCGATACTCACAGGCAGGAGTCGCCACGCCCGACCACATCATAAGGACGAAGGCCCGGCCACTTGTTCTCCCGCTACTCCGGTCTGGCGAGACAACCGAGTTGAAAGAGGTCGTCGACGAAGCGGTCAATGACTACTGCGAGAGCTACCACGCCTATTTCGAGCGCCACAACTCGAGACAGTCGGATTCTAAGACCGAACTGGACCCTCTGCCCCGGGTCGTTTTGGTTCCCGGCCTGGGCCTTTTCGGGGCCGGTCGGAGCGCAAGGGACGCCGCCATAGCCGCCGACATCGCAGAAAGCACTGTCGAGACGGTGACCGACGCGGAGGCTGTTGGGACATTTGAGTCGGCCAGCGAAGCCGAGCTCTTCGAGATCGAGTACTGGTCGCTGGAGCAGGCTAAGCTGGGCGGCAGCCTCAAGCCCTTCGCAGGCTGTGTGGCTGTGATCACAGGCGGGGCGGGGACAATCGGAAGCGCGACGGCCGAGGCTTTCGCTCGCGAAGGCGCCGCCGTCGCGCTACTGGACCTTCACCTAGAGCCTACAGAGCAGGCGTGTAGCCGAATTGGGGGAGCCGCCCTCGCCGTCCAGTGCGACGTTACAGACGAGGCCTCCGTCCGCGCCGCCTTCGATGCGGTGTGCGAACGATTCGGAGGTCTGGATATCGTGGTCTCCAACGCTGGAGCTCCCTGGCAAGGCGCTATGGCCGACGTTGAGACCGAAGTCCTTCGTAAGAGCTTCGATCTCAACTTCTTCGCCCACCAGACCGTCGCCCAGAACGCCGTCCGGGTAATGCGGGCGCAGGGCATCGGAGGCGTGCTACTGTTCAACGTCTCCAAGCAGGCCATAAACCCCGGCCCCAACTTCGGACCATACGGCTTGCCCAAATCCGCGACCCTGTCGCTGGTCAGACAGTATGCGCTTGAACACGGTAAGGATGGGATCCGAGCCAACGCGGTCAACGCCGATAGGGTCCGAGGCGGAATGCTCAGTCCGGAACTGATAGCCGAGCGGGCCAGAGCGCGGGGAGTTTCGGAGGAGGAGTACCTGAGCGGGAACCTGCTAGGCAGAGAGGTCAGGCCCCGGGACGTTGCACAGGCCTTCGTGCATCAGGCCCTTCAGACCCGCACCACCGCAGACGTGACGACTGTTGACGGCGGCAATATTTCCGCGGCTTTGAGGTAGGAACCTGGCAAACTTTCATGGCAAGAACTCCGTTGGAACTAGAAACGCATGAGTCACGTGTCCGAATCGGCGCGCGACGGGCAAGAGTATCCGTTTCACGATAACGGCCAGGACTGGATCGCGACATGGCACTCCCCGGTCCTTCCTCCTCCGGGCGGGAGACGCCATGGCTCGGCTGCTGTCTGCCTAACTCCCGAGAGGAACGTCGTGCTAGTCAGTTCAGACGGCAGGTCCTGGGGGTCTCCCCGGCGGCCGGCCCGAGGGAGACGAAGACTGGCGGGCAACTCTGGACAGAGAGGTCCTCGAGGAGGCCTGCGCGAGGGTTGAGACTGCATCCCTTCTTGGATTCTCAAGAGGGTTATGTACGAGAGGCCGGGAAGAAGGCCTAGTACTGGTGAGGGCTCTATGGCTTGCGTGGGTTGCCCTTGACCCATGGGAACCGGCGCACGAGATCAGCCACCGACTCCTTGTGCCGCCAGATACCGCCATGGCAGAGATGACATTCCCGGACGGCCAGAGACCTATCTTCAAGAGATGGTTTGACGAAGCCTTGGCCATTTGAGGGAGCTGGTCAGCTTTGCTTGAGGACGAGCGTATCCGCGGCCTCGGCTTCGATTTCGGGCCTATCCAGGGGCACACGGTGGTGGCCGCCGGCCAGCCATGTAGGCAGTTGGTTGCAGTAGTTCGGACTGCCGGGGTGGCCCGACTGGCCCGCCGTGTCCACGGTCCAGAGGACCGGAGGCGTCTCTCCGAGGTCCACGAATAATCTGAAATTGGCTCCCATGCCGGCCAGGTAGTTCGGATCGTACCCCGTATTGCACACCGTGATGCCCGACCCGCCGACGGGCTGCCCTCCCCTGCTCAACAGCTCGGCCAGGTCGCCGCTACCCTCCAGTAGATGAGGGAGGTTTACCCGATGCAGCTCACCCCAGGTCCACCCGGACATATCGGGACCCAGCCGCACCTCAAGCCGGTCCAGCGTTTTCCGCATGGCATTTTCCGCGGCCAGCGCCCGATCGTCACCAGCAAACCACCTGTGGCTATCCTCGGCCAGTAGCGCGACCGACAGTCCGGAGACCGCCCCGGACAAAAGGGAGACCGCCTCTTCGGGAAAACGTTGGCCTGCGACCGCAGAGCCCCAATTGGTGAAGAATATCTCGAAGATCGCCGCGCCGACGCTGTCGGTCTCCATGCGACGGTCCCACGCGTCCAGGAACCGCAGAGCCTCCTTCACTCTCTTGTCGGAGGTGCCCGAAAGCAGGCCAAGGAGCGCGGGCACGGAATCCACGGCCCGCTCCGAAAGCACGTCCGACTGCATCCGGGCGAAGTCCTCTCGATCGAAGGCCGAGCCCTCCTCAATCATCTCCCTGACCCGTTTCGCTCGGTATCCTGAGCTCCATTGGCCGGACAGCGGATATGGGAAGTCGTCGGGCGCGGTGCGGTTGTTGGCGCTGCGGACCCAGCCCTCAGGAGGGTCGACCACTCCTGGCATGTGTTCATATGGGACCAGTCCTCG
>JAQBTI010000299.1 GCA_027624995.1 Chloroflexota bacterium | reverse complement strand
CGAGAGCGATCATGTCGCTCTGTCCGCCCCTTACGACCAGAGTCGGCAAGTCGAGTCTGTCTATCTGCTCCCAGAGGAGGGCGGTGTAGTCTTTGCTCGGCGGCTTCCTGTCGGGCGACCTGAGGACCTTGTCGTACTTCCATGTCCAGTTGCCGTTTGGCAGCTGCTTGAGGTTGTGCATGATGCTGCCCCTGATCTGTTCGGCGGGTCTGAGGGGATTGTACTCCTGGACCCGTTTGACGAATGCGTCGACCGAGTCCAGTTCATCGTCTCCCTGGACGAAGCGTTGCATGCGTTCCGAGCCAGCCTTCTCCATTATGGGAGCGGAGTCGACGACTACCAGGGCCTTCACACGCCCGGGATGGTTCGCGGCGTAGGAGATGGCGTTCCGTCCACCCATGGAGAGGCCCATGAGTACGAAGTCTCTCAGGTCGAGCGCCTCCGCGACGGCGTTCAGGTCCGTCCAGTACACCTCGGGCGCGTAGTCGCCATCGGGCGCCCAGTCGGTATCGCCGTGGCCCCTCTGGTCCAAGGAGAGCACTCGGAAGCGGTCGCACATCGCCAGCGAGACGAAGTCCCACGAGTGACAGGTCTGCGCATAGCCGTGCAGCAGGAGCATGGGCGGGCTGTCCGGCTCGCCCCACTCCAGATAGTGGAAACGCCTGCCGTCGGCCGTCACGAACCGGTCCTGGGGTATGGCCTCCGTGGCGAAGGTCACGCCCATTGCGCGGGCGGCGTCGTAAAGATTCATGCCCCCACTTCCATTTCCGTGGTCATTCCAATTCCTCTATAGGTGCAGGGTTGTCACGACAGTATCTTGGGTGGTGTTCACGCTGCGATCCGGAGCCACCCGGCCCCGCCAGATTCTTGCATCGTTCAGAATGCGATGGACGGCTGAGCTTGGTTTGCTGGAAAGCTAAAGCGGCGGGCGGCGCGTGTGCCAATCGGTGGCCTGCTCGTAGGCGTATGCGGCCCTGAGCACGGTGGCCTCGTCGAAGACCCGGCCGGCGATCTGGAGGCCGATGGGCATCCCGTCCTTCGTGAAGCCGCTGGGCACCGTCACGGTCGGAAAGCCGCAGATGTTGAAAGGCCTGGTCAGGCGCGCCAGTACAGCTACGGTCGGAAGGGTCGAGCCTTCGATCGTGACACTGGGCTGGTCGATACGGGGAGCGCCGAGCGCCACCGTCGGTGTTAAGAGGAGGTCGAAATTCGTCATGACGTCGGCGAGGTCCCGATTGAACAGCCGTCGTGCCTGCTGAGCAACGATGTAGTCCGTTGCCGGCGTTAGCGCGCCGGTCTCCAGACGGTCACGCACGTCCTTGCCCATGTCATCGGCACGGTTGCGAAGATGGTCGATGTGTACGGCCGCTGCCTCGGGCATCATTATTGAGCCTGAGATTGCCAGGGATCTCTCCAGAATTGGGATGAACACACGCTCCACCCGAGCGCCAAGCCCCTCGAGGACGTGCGATGCCTGGTCGAACGTCCGACTGACCTCGGCATCGATAAGATCGAAGAAGTACTCGTTGGGGATGCCGATACGCAGCCCCTCGACGCCATTCTCGATCCCAAGCGTATAGTCCTCGACGGGGGTGTCCACCGACCACGGGTCACGGGAATCGTGGCCGGCTATGGTGTTGAGGACCAGGGCGTTGTCGCGCACGGTGCGGGTCATGGGGCCGACCGTATCCAGGCTCCAACTCAACGGGTAGACGCCGTACCGGCTGACCCGCCCGAACGTGGGTTTCAGCCCGACGATTCCGCAGAGCGCGGCTGGAATGCGAACAGAGCCGCCCGTATCACTTCCAAGGGCACCCATCACCTGGCCAGCCGCGACAGAGGACCCGGACCCGCCGCTGGAACCTCCGGTTACGCGCTCGACGTTCCACGGGTTGTGGGCCGGACCGTCGTGAGGGTTGATGCTGGTGGGGCCCAGAGCGAATTCATGCATCTGCAGTTTGCCGATGATGATCGCGCCGGCATTTTTGAAACTCTCGGTCACCGCGGCGTCGGTATCCGGCACGAAGTCGCGCAGAATCTTGGACCCGATGGTGGTGCGGACGCCCTTGGTGTAGTAGAGGTCTTTCAGGCCGACCGGTATCCCGTGAAGCGGGCCCAGGTAGTCACCGGAGTTGATGGAGCGCTCGGCGTTCCGGGCCGCTTCCAATGACTCTTCGGCCAGGAGAGTTATGAAGGAGTTGAGACGGCCGTCAGTGGCCTCTATTCGATCCAGGTGGGCGTTTATCAGATCGACCGGAGAGAGCTTGCCGGACTGGAGTAGATCTGCGGCCTCGGAGATGGAGAGGTAGCACAGGTCGGATGTGGACACGGCCTAAAGCCGCTCAGGGTCGAACTTGAAGTCCGGTTCTACGCCTGTCAGGTCCAGGGACCTGTTCTCTTTGGCCAGAGCAGCGGACTTCTGGAGTTGGGGCAGCAGTTCCGCCACTCTCTTATCCGTCAACTTCAGGCCGACCAGTGCGGCCATCGCCCTGACCGAGTCTTCAGTCATTGACTGTTCTGCCATGGGTGGACCTCCAGTAGCTTAGGGCGAGACGGAAGGGGAGTGGCTCCGAAGTCTACGGAGAGGCCGCTGCCTGGAGTCCCTCGAAGAGTAGATCAATGGCGGTCCCGACGATCTTTTCGTCGCGGCCGATGATCCAGAGGACGATGGGACCGTCCTGGCCCATGAAGATTGTCTGATCCGGCATGACCCACTTTCGGCCCGTGTCGCCGAGCGCGGCAGATGTTCCGCCGTCTTCCTGAACCTTGATCGTACCGAATACAGTGTAGGCATCGAAGACCTCGGCCCTGTCCTGGAAGCTGTCGAAACTGACGAGCGAGATAAAGAGCCGCTCGCCTTCGGGGCCCGAGAACAGGACGTATTTGTCTCCGCCCCAGCCCTCCGCCGCGTCCGCAGCCTGTATCTCGTCGACATGCTCTTCCAGCATCGACCTCAGTCGGTCCACGGCTCATTTTTTATGCGGCAGTCGTCCCCAGGCAATCGATTCTGGATCGGATGTCAGACCCAGCTCTACGGCGATCTCGCGAACCCGCACCAGCGATGCGTTCGGATCGTCGTTCACGCATATCCAGTCAGGTGATCCGGGCATCCAATACGGCGACGCTATCCTCAGCGCAAGGTGTTGGGAGGGATTGACGTACACGCCGAACCTGGACTCCTGTGCATCATGCGCCTCCGGTTCGGAGGAGGAACAGGGCACCGCTTACTCTACGGTCACCGACTTGGCAAGGTTCCTGGGTTGGTCCACGTCACAGCCGCGGCGGACGGCGATGTAATAGGCCAGGAGCTGCATCGGAATGGCCATGAGCATAGGGGTAACGGCGACCGACGCCTTCGGAATGTAGATGATATCATCTGCCTTGGAAGCAAGCTCGTGGTCGCCCTCCGTGGCCACGGCTATCACTACGCCTCCCCGCGCTTTGACCTCGTTGATGTTGCTCAGCATCTTTTCGTAGAGCTTGTCCCTGGGAATGAGCGCGACAACAGGCATGTTTTCGTCTATTAGAGAGATGGGCCCGTGCTTCATCTCGCCGGCCTGGTATCCCTCGGCGTGGATGTAACTTATCTCCTTGAGCTTCAGCGCTCCCTCCATGGCCAGAGGGAAGTTGATGCCCCTCCCCAGGTAGAGGAAGTCGGAGTACTTGGCGTACTCATGGGCCAGGGTCTCATAATGGTCCTGGTCGCTCAGCAGCGAGCCCATCATGACGGGTAGGTGGGCCAACTCCATTATCGCCAGTTCCAGGCGTCC
>JAQBTI010000298.1 GCA_027624995.1 Chloroflexota bacterium | reverse complement strand
TACCGTTCATGTTCGGCACGATAACGATCAGCGACGGTATCTCCATGGGCACGGAAGGAATGAAGGCCTCGCTGGTGAGCCGGGAGGTGATCGCCGACTCGATAGAGACGGTCTGCTTCGGCGAGAGCATGGACGGGCTGATTGTCGTCGCTGCGTGCGACAAGAACATGCCGGGATCCATCATGGCGATGGCCAGGCTCAACATACCTTCGGTATTCGTATACGGAGGCGCCATCCTGGCAGGCAACTACCACGGCAAGGACATTAACGTCCAAGACATGTTCGAGGCGGTCGGCGCACACTCCCAGGGCAAACTGTCCTTCGAGGAACTGATGGCCATGGAGCGTGTGGCGTGTCCGGGCGAGGGCGCCTGCGCGGGAATGTTCACGGCCAACACGATGGCATCGGCGATCGAGGCTCTGGGCATGTCAGTTCCCGGAGCGGCGTCGGTACCAGCGGTCGACCCCCGCAACGAGGACCTCGCCCATGCCTCGGGAGCGGTCCTGTATAACCTGCTTGAGAAAGACCTGAAGCCGCGGGACATCATCACGCGACAGTCGCTGGAAAACGCGATTACCGTCGTGCTCGCCATGGGTGGCTCAACGAACGCAGTCCTGCACCTGCTGGCCATCGCCCACGAGGCCGAGGTGCCCCTGGACATCGACGACTTCGACCGGCTGAGCCGGCGAACGCCCTATCTCACCGACCTGCGTCCGGCCGGTCGGTTCGTTATGTCCGACGTGGACAAGGTCGGCGGCGTCCCCACGGTGATGAACGAGCTCTTGAGCGCCGGCCTACTCCACGGCGACGCAATCACGGTCACGGGCAAGACCGTCGCCGAGAACCTGGCGGACTTCGACGCGAAGCCCGACGGTCAGGTGGTCCATCCGGCATCGGCGCCCAGGAGCCCGACGGGAGGACTGGCGATCCTCAGAGGCAACCTGGCGCCCGAAGGTTCGGTCATGAAGGTGTCCGGCACGAAGCACCTGAGGCATGAGGGGACCGCCAAGGTGTACGACGGCGAGCGGGCGGCATTCGAGGCCGTAACCGGCGGGCAGATCAAGGAAGGCGACGTCGTCGTGATCCGCTACGAGGGTCCCAAGGGCGGGCCAGGGATGCAGGAGATGCTTGCGGTTACCGGCGCCATTATGGGCCAGGGGCTGGGAGACAGCGTGCTTCTGCTGACAGACGGGCGCTTCTCAGGCGCGACTCATGGCCCTATGATCGGCCACATCGCACCGGAGGCCCAGGTGGGAGGGACCATCGCGCTGGTCCGCAATGGCGACACGATCGTCATGGACGCGGAGCGGCGGGAGCTCAACATCCGGCTGTCAGACGAGGAGCTTGAGCGACGTCGCGCAGCGTGGACCGCGCCACCGCCCAGGTATACGACGGGCGTAATGGCCAAATATGCGAAGCTGGCGTCCTCGGCTTCTGTCGGCGCCGTGACTACGTAGGCGGGACGGGATGGGCAGCGGGCGCCATCAAACTACGGTGACAAGCTATGGCCGAAACGCGATCATTAACAGCCTACCTTAGTTCCATCGAGAAGGACGCGGCCAGCGGTGTCACCACCGAGCACACCTATCGACCAGCGCTCAAGACGTTCCTGGAATCCCTTGAGCAAGGGATTACTGCCACCGACGAGCCCAAGCGCATCGAATGTGGGGTACCAGACTTCACCGTGTCCCGCCAGACCGGCCACGGCCCCAGTACCCTGGGCTACGGTGCAGGCCAAGGACCCCGGCAAAGGCCTGGCTGCCATCGAGCGTGACAGCGACAGGGCCAACCCGTCCACCAGGGATGGGCAGGCAGCTCAGGCGGTATAAACACGCCCTACCCAATCTGATCCTCACCGACTACCTGGGGTTCCGGTGGTTTGTCGGCGGACAGTTGCGCTCCGTAGCTTCCCTAGCTACGGTCGATCGCGAAGGCCGCTTGGCTGTGGACAAAGACGGCGGGAGTGCTGTTCTTCAGTTGTTGGCCGACTTCCTGGCACACCAGCCTGAGCCCGTCGCTCGGCCCAGGGAACTCGCAGGACGTATGGCCCGGCCACATTGAAGTCATCAGGGTCATTCGGTTGTCATGTGTTCGCGGGCTTCCGCCGTGGTTCGATAGGCTCACCCCGTACCGACGCCCATCTACACGTTCGTCCTGAGCCCGTCGAAGGACCTCCCCTGCGACAATCGAAAAACCCTATTGAGGTCATGCGCACCATTGACTTACCAGCACATCTGTGCTATTCTCAATCCAGTGGGACGGACCCCAACGGGTGCGTCCTTTTTCTTTTCCACCGACGTACCGATCACATGCCAACAGGGCACCGCCGAGGCCCACCCGAATCGCAGCCCCAAAGCTGGAGGAGAGCAGAATGGAACAGAACAGAACGCCCAAACAAGAATTCGACGATGAGGGCCACCTCTCAGGCCAAACCCCGGACTTCAGTCCCGTGGCCGACTCCTTACCCTCTACCTCAACCCTCCTCTTAGGACTTTGAAAAGGCCCTGCATTCTAGCAGACGCGCTGGCCGCTCAATCTCCGTTTGTGATACATTGCACACATGGTTGAGTTGACGAAAGTCTCCGCTGACGGTGTGTCGGATGACTCGGGGTCCTGGATGTGGCGTCAGGGCCTGCTCTACGCCAGCGCGGCACTGATGGGCGTTACCCTCTACGCGGTCTTCTTCTGGGTGCCGACCGAGCTAAACCTCGGAGTCTCTCAACGTATCTTCTACTTCCACGTGCCCCTCGGATGGCTCGGCATGCTGTCGATGGTGATCGTCGCGGTGGCAGCCATCGCCTACCTTGTCACCGGCAAGGAGAAGTGGGACGCGCTCGCCTATTCGACGGCGGAGTTGGGGGTCGTCTTCGCCAGTCTGATCCTGGTCACCGGCGTCATCTGGGGCAGGGGCGACCTGGGCTGGTGGTGGACGTGGGACGCGAAGCTAACTACAACCCTTATCCTATGGTTTATCTACGTCAGCTATCTGATGGTGAGGGCCTATGCCCCGAAAGGGTCGCAGGGCGCCAGATTCGGCGCAGTCGTGGCGCTGTTCGGAGCTATCGACGCACCTATCATCTACATGGCAACAGTCTGGTGGCGGACCGCCCACCCCGAGCTGAACACCGGCCCGCTCGCCGAAGACCTGGACGCGATCGGCTCAGGCAGGATCTATGCCACGCTGCTGTTGTCGACCGTCACGTTCACGGTATTGTATGTAAACTTGCTCGTCGAGAGGTTTTCATTGCGGCGTGCGGAAGGCTCACTGGATGAGATTTATCGTAAGGCCGCTTAGCATCTTCGGCCTCGCAGCGCTGGCGGCGGTCGTCACGATGGCGGCTATGTCGATCTTGATCGCCGGTCCGGTCCAGGGGGCCGACTCAGTCTGGGAAGACCTAGTGCCGCAGGCGTCGCCTGCTCCACAGGCCGATGACGACCTGAACGGCGAGTCAGAGCTCCCCTGGCTCTTCGCGGTGTTCTTCATCACCTGGGCTGCGTTCTTCGCGTATGTGTTTGTGATGTCCCGGCGTCAACGGGAGATGCGGCGCGAGATCGACGCGCTGAGTCGGGCACTGGCGGACCGAGAAACATCAGTACCAACCACGGAGGGCACCTAGAGTGTCAGATCAGGCTCAGAACTATCCTCAACCAGTCGTCGACGAAGGCGGTGCGCTCTCCTCCAACAGGGGCAAGATGCTGGTCGCCCTGGTAGTGCTACTGGGGGCGTTCGGATACCTGGCCGTGATGGCCTTCCAGAGCGCCACCGTCTACTA
>JAQBTI010000297.1 GCA_027624995.1 Chloroflexota bacterium | reverse complement strand
CAACAACAAGGAAGAGACAGCCCTCCTGGGCCTTGGCTACTCGTACGTCGCTGGGATCGACGAGGTCGGTCGGGGCCCGCTTGCCGGACCCGTTATGGCAGGTGTCGTCGTATTTCCCCCTGGCCTGCGCGGTCGCTGGCTTCGGTCGGTCCGCGACAGTAAGGTCCTGACGGCAAAGCAACGTGAGGATATCGTGCCTAGAATCCGGGATACGGCGATTGTGGCGGAGGTTGGGAGCAGCTCCGCCGCCGAAGTGGACGAGATCGGAATCGTCCCCGCCACTCGCCTGGCTATCGAGCGAGCCCTCAACTCGATACCGCTTCTTCCTCAGTATCTTCTCCTCGACGCGTTGGATTTGCCCGCCGTGAATATCCCTCAGAAATCCATAATCGGCGGCGACGCCAAATGCGTCTCGATCGCGGCGGCGTCTATCGTCGCCAAGGTCGAGCGGGACCGATTGATGGCCGAGGCCGACGAGCAGTACCCCGGCTACGCCTTTGCCAGCAACAAAGGGTACGGGACCGCTCAGCACCTCCGCGAACTCCGCAACCGTGGTCCGTGCGAGATCCACCGGTTCACCTTTGCGCCGGTCCGGGACTTCGCGGCGGCCCGATGACAGACCCGCGGCAGGGCCTGGGCCGGCGTGGAGAAGAGCTTGCCGGTCGGCACCTCGAATCCCTCGGCTACTCGATCCTGGTCAGAAATCATCGCACAGGGAGCGGCGAGATCGACCTGGTCGCGAAAGACGAAGACACGCTGGTCTTCGTTGAGGTCCGGACCAAGCGAGGCAACACCCACGGATCGCCCGAGGAGTCCATCACCCCGTCCAAGAAGGCCCACCTCATTGCATCGGCCCAGGAGTATCTCCAGCAGACAAACGTCACCGACACCGATTGGCGTATCGACCTGGTCGCCGTCGAACTTGACTCCGCAGGCAGACTCCAACGCGTCGAGGTTCTCGAAAACGCGATCGAAGGCTGAGCTGGCCCTCGTGTTACAATCCGGCGGTGGTCCCCTTCGTAGCGGCGCAGATACGCTCAATGATCGAAGGCATACGTCTCCTTGAGGCGTTCGTCACGGCCCCCTTGGGGCTCTACTCGGACCTAAAGATGCTACGGGAGTCCCTACCCTACCCCGAGGCGGCCAATCTTGCCCGGGAGGAGATGGTCGAGCGGCGGGCGGCGTACGGAGGCCTGACCGACAAGTCTAATGACCTTGTCTTATCGACGGTGTCCTCGATCAGAAACTCGGTCGACATCCTCGAAACCCTACATCACGATCCTGACGTATCGCTTCTCCGTGCCGGTTGGACTGAGCAAGCCCGCAGAGTCCTCGACCGGGCCCAGCAGAAAGTCGAACGTGACCTCGAGACACAGGGCTGATCGTAGCCGGACTGGAAAGATGACTTCAACGCCCGAGAATTCCTACGCCGACACACAGCGTCAGGCCTTGCGCCGGATCGCCGACGAGGCGCGGGCCAGCTTCGCCGACACCCACGAAGCCCGCGAGCATGCGCCGCGACTTTCTCGTGAGATCATCCGCAACTCCGCCAACTCCATCCGAGCGACCCACCGCGCGGACTACGAGGACGCCCGCAAGCTGATTGCCAGGCTGACCGATCTGGTCCAGGAGATGAATAGCTCTTTAGAAGACCACAGGTCGGTGTACTACGCCGGCTATGTTGAGGACGCACAGAAGGAGTACGTCGAGGCCATCGCCACCCTTGCCTTTGTCGAGCAAACGCCGCTGCCAGACCCGGTGGAGTTAGGCGTCGGGCCCGCCACGTACCTAAACGGGCTCGCGGAGGCGGTCGGCGAGCTTCGCCGCTCCATTCTGGACTCGCTACGTCGAGACGACCTGTCGCGCTGCGAGGGCCTCCTGGAGATGATGGACGAAGTCTACTCCATCCTGGTATCCATGGACTTCCCGGAGGCTGTGACGCGAGGCCTCAGACGCAGTACCGACATGGCCCGAGGGGTGCTGGAGCGGACGCGCGGCGACCTCACGGTGGCCTTTCGGCAGTGCAGGCTGGAGCGTCGTCTGGCAGATGTCCAAGACGCGCTGGCCGAGGCTGAGGGGCGCGGCTAGGTTCGCGAGCCAGGACACGCGGCCTGGGTTCGTTTGCTGGTTCGATTTGCTAACAATGCGTGCCCTCCACCTCGGTCTGACCCTGCGCCGGACGGAATGACTCAGGTCCGTTCGTCCTGAGCCTGTCGTAGGACCGTCCTCAATAGGCTGATCCCGGTCCACGGCCTCCTTGACTGCCCTGCGGCGCTGTGTTAGTTTTCGACCGCGATACATCCCACCGCAGACTGCCAGTCTCCCGATCCGGGGAGGCTTTTTTGTGGAGGCCGATCTTGATCACTTTCTACATCGCATTCGGAGCCGGGGCGCTTGCCCTCGCGTTCGCAATGGCACTTGCCCTCAATATTCTAAAGCAGGACGAGGGCAACGAGACCATTCAGTTCATCGGCAACGCTATCCGAGACGGCTCGAACGCATTCCTGTCTCGCGAATACAGGATGCTGGCAATATTCGTTGTCGCCATGTTCGTCGTGCTCGCTCTTCTGATCGATTACGACATCACCGGCAGGGTCGAGGATGCCGCTATCGGATTGGGCAACGAGTACAACCAGCGAGACCTGCCATCCACTGCTATCGCCTACCTGGCCGGCGCCTTGGGATCTGCACTGGCGGGCTACTTGGGCATGAGCATCGCCGTGAGGGCTAACACCCGGACCACGGTCAAGGCGCAGGTCGGACTCAACGCTGCACTCAGGGTCGCCTTCAACAGCGGGACCGTGATGGGCGTTACGGTGGTAGGAATCGGGCTCATCGGCGTCACGGCCACATACTGGATTTTCGAGGACATCACCATCGTAGCGGGCTTCGGCTTCGGCGCGTCTTCGATAGCGCTCTTCGCCAGGGTCGGCGGTGGCATCTACACGAAGGCGGCCGACGTGGGCGCCGACCTGGTCGGCAAGATCGAGCAGGGCATGCCCGAGGACGACCCGAGGAACCCGGCAGTTGTGGCGGACAACGTCGGAGACAACGTGGGGGACGTCGCCGGGATGGGCGCGGACCTCTTCGAGTCCTACGTCGGCTCCATAATCGCCACCATCGCCCTGGCCGCCGTGGGCGCGACGGCCCTGGGGATGGCCCCGCCCGTCGAGGTTGACGCCGACCTGTTTATCCTGCCGATCCTGGTAGCAGCCATCGGCATCTTCGCCTCCATCCTCGGGACCTTCCTTGTCAGGACAAGTGAGGGAGCGAACATGGGCAGGCTGCTATGGGCCCTCAGGACCGGCATCATAGCTGCCGGCGTCCTCGTCATTGTTGGAGTGGGCGCGGCTGTGTCCCCTGCCTTCCTCGACCTAGACTACAACCTGTTCTGGGTCGTCGTGGTTGGTCTGGTCGCAGGCCAGGTCATCGGTACCTCGTCAGAAGTATTCACATCCTATGAGTTCAAATTTACGAAAGACCTAGCGGCTCAGTCCGAGACGGGCCCCGCGACGATCATAATCGGGGGCCTCGGCCTCGGAATGCTCAGCACGGTAATACCAGGCCTCGTTGTGGTCATAGCAATGTGGACGGCCAACGAGCTTGCAGACACCTACGGCGTCGCGCTTGCGGCGGTAGGAATGCTCTCCACGCTGGGAATCACACTCGCTACCGACGCCTACGGACCGGTCGCCGACAACGCCGGCGGTATCGCCGAGCAGGCGGGACTGGAACCGGAGGTCCGCGAGAGGACTGATGCACTCGACTCTCTTGGCAATACG
>JAQBTI010000296.1 GCA_027624995.1 Chloroflexota bacterium | reverse complement strand
CGCGCGACGCCTCCAACTCTCCGGGTTTCCATCGGGGCGACGTGCGGAGCCGGCAATCTACCGTTCAGAACGACACAGAGCTATCCATTTCATTGATGACCATCCGGGCGAACACACCGTTGGTTGCGATCGCAATCTTCAGGGCTTTGCGCCGCCGTGGCATTTCTTGAATTTACGGCCGCTGCCGCAGGGACAGGGCGAGTTGCGGCCGACCTTTCCGGCATCGCGGACCTTGCCTTTGGCGGACGATTCCTTCTGGCAGGAGGCGCAGGTGCAGGCGGCCGGGTGGTCTCCATACCAGTTGGGTCTATTCATTCGCTAGGATGACCGCAGAGACCGCAGAAAATAAGAGGAAGAATGTTCATGCGCCTGCGTTCTCCGCGCCCTCTGCGCTGAGTTCTGTTCGGGACTCTAGGTCAGTATTACTGGTGGGCGAGTCGTCCACGGAGGTGACGTCTGCGCCCAGGGTAGTGTTTTGAAGGGTGATATCCAGGGCGTCACCTACCTCTGCAGGGGCTCCGTCACCTACGACGGCGCCATCTTTGCGCCTCTGCACGACGGCGTAGCCGCGGCGGAGCGTGTCGTAAGGGCTGAGCGAGGTCAGGCGCTCGGATAGGGCCTGGGACCGCTCGCGCCTCAACTCGACTCCGTGCTCGTGGTAGATAGTCGCCATTCCGAGCAGGTCGTCGACGTTTCTTCTGAGCGTGTCGATGTCCGGCCCGGATGAAAGTACATGGTCTGTAAGCCGCTCGATGGAGGCGGTCCCGGCGAGGACTCGCGCCGACATCGAGGACACCATCGACCGCCGTGTGGCCGAAAGTTGTCCCGCGATCTCGATCATGTCCGGCACAGCCACCTCGGCGGCGGCCGACGGTGTCGGCGCGCGAACGTCCGCGACCATGTCAGCGATCGTAACGTCGGTCTCGTGACCGACCGCACTGATGACCGGCACTCGGCTGGAGTAGATGGCTCGGGCGACGCCCTCGTCGTTGAAGGGCCACAAGTCCTCTAGCGAGCCGCCGCCACGGGCCGCGATAACTACGTCCACGTCGGCGTCGTTGGCCGCCCTGAGCGCGTCGATGATGCCCGAAGCGGCCCTTTCGCCCTGGACCGGTGTCGGCGCCAGCACGAGCTCGACGAGCGGGTAGCGCCGGGCTACCACGTTCTGTATATCCTGCCAGACTGCGCCCGTTGGGGAGGTGACGACGGCCAGGCGACGCGGAAAGGTGGGCAACGGGCGCTTGCGAGAGGGCTCGAACAGCCCTTCATTCTGGAGCTTTATCTTTAGCTGTTCCAGTTTGAGCTGAAGTTCGCCGACGCCTTCGGGCTGAACCAGGTCGACGATAAGCTGGACGTCTCCGCTCTTCTCGTAGATGGATACGCGGCCGTGCGCGAGTACAGCAGCTCCGGACGTCAGCCGCTCCGAGCCGCCGGAGTTGAGGAACAGGACGCACTTCAAAGAGCCTTTTGCGTCCCTCAGCGTGAAGTAGGAGTGGCCGGTCCCGGACCGGCGGAGGTTGGCGACCTCGCCGCTGACCCAGAGGTCTCGCAGCACCGAGTCGTACTCAAGCCGCTCGCGAACGTACGAGGTGACCTGGGAGACCGTGTAGACCGGCACGTCAGACCCTGGAGAGGTACTCGCCGGTGCGGGTATCGACCTTGATGGTCTCGCCCACGTCGACGAAAAGCGGGACCTGGATCACCAGGCCGGTCTCCAGCGTGGCAGGCTTGCTGCCGCCCTGGGCGGTGTCGCCCTTGTGGCCGGGCGGGGCCTCCACCACCTTGAGATCGACGGAGTTCGGCATCTCGACGGTTACCGGATTCCCCTCGTAGAAGACGACGCTTACGGTGGTCTGCTCCACCAGATACGGCATGGCGTCCCCGACCTGGTCGCGTGACAGAGGGGCCTGGTCGAAGGTCTCGGTGTCCATGAAGTAGTAGAGTTCGTCTTCGCTGTATATGAATTGGGCCTCCCGTCGCTCGACGGACGCCGGTGTCAGCTTGACGTCGTAGCCCTGGAAGGTCCGCTCGAAGAGACGCCCGGATTTTAGCTCGCGGAACTTGATGCGCAATACGGGCGCGCGCTGCTGCATCTTGCTGCGTTCGTAGTCGGCGACGATGTATGGCTGGCCATCGAGCTCGATGGCCATGCCCTTTCGGAGGTCTCCGTAGCTGATCGTCATGTCAGGTAGCCTCTCTATCTAACCGCAGAGATCGCAGAGGGCGCTGAGAAATAAGATAGAAATATCCTCTTTTCTCTGCGTTCTCAGCGCCCTCTGCGGTAGGTTTCGTTTCGGGCTTTATGAAAGAGCGAGCTTGTGTGCCTTGCTGAGCACGCGGGCGCGCCCGTTTTCCAGTACAACCATGTCCTCAATTCGAACACCGCCCCAGCCGGATATGTAGATACCGGGTTCGATGGTGAAGACCATGCCTTCCGTGATAGGGTCCTCGCCGCGAGGGCCGACCGTTGGAGCCTCGTGGACGGCGAGTCCTACGCCGTGCCCTAGGCTATGCCCGAACTCGTCTCCGTGACCTGCCTCGACGATGACGTCCCGAGCAAGCCCGTCGACTTCTCCACCGGTCATGCCTTCCGTGACCTTTTCTTCGGCCAGGAGCTGGGCGCGCAGGACCGTGTCGTACACTCGCCGGAACTTGTCGTCGGGCTCGCCCACGAAGATGGTCCGGGACAGGTCGCTACAGTAACCTTCGTAGGTGGCGCCCATATCTATAACGATGGGGTCGCCGTCCTCGATGACGCGGTCCCCGGCGCGGTGGTGCGGCAGGGCACCGTTGGGGCCCGATCCGACGATGATGTCGAAGGAGATCTCGTCCGCGCCTCGCTCTCGCATCGCCTTTTCGAGCTCCCACGCGATTGCCCGCTCCGTCATGCCGGGGGCGATGCCCGGCGCGACCTCGTCGAGGGCCTGATCGGCCAACTCGACTGCCCGCCCGATCAGCTTAAGTTCACCTTCGTCCTTTACCGCCCGAAGCTTCTCCACGACGGTTGGAGTGGGGACCAATTCCGGCCTGAGAGATGACTCGAGCTCATCGATAGCATTCTGGAAGGCCGAGTGGGCAGAGACCGTCATGTCGCGGCTCTCGAAGCCAACGCGCCGCAGTCCGTTCTCCGACGTAAGCTCGGTGAACCAATCGACGCTGGAGGATATCCTGACGACTCGGAAATCCGGTGCCTGGTTGCCAGCCTGCTCGATATAGCGGAAGTCGGTGGCTAGCACCGTGTCGTCGGAAGAGACCAGGAGGTATCCGGCGGAACCGGCGAACCCGGACAGGTACCGACGGTTCTCCGGAGTCGATACCAGGATGGCGTCGACCTCGTTTTCCGATAGCTGTTCGCGGAGCTTTGCGAGTCTAGCTTTCGTGCTCAAGCTGCACCGTTCTCCTTGAGACGCTCTGTAAGGAACTCCAGGCCAAACAGGTAGCCGCGCCACCCGAGCCCGGCGATCTGCCCGACAGCGATGTCGGCGATTACCGACTTGTGGCGGAACTCCTCTCGGGCGTGGATGTTCGACATGTGCACCTCGACGATGGGCAGCCGCGAGTCTACGAGCGCGTCCCGCATGGACAGTCCGTAGTGGGTCAGGGCGCCTGCGTTTATGACGACGCCGGAGAACTCCGAGGAGGCCGTCTGGAGACGGTCGACGATCGCTCCCTCGTGGTTGGACTGGAAGAAAGCGACCTCGACTTCCAGGTCCCGGGCTTTTTCCTCGATGCGCCCTTCGACATCTTTCAGAGTATCGGTACCGTATTTGGAAGGGTCCCGTGA
>JAQBTI010000295.1 GCA_027624995.1 Chloroflexota bacterium | reverse complement strand
CTTCTGTCGGGCAGTGTGATCGTATCGGTGGTGCTGAGCCTTCCGACGTTGGGGCCGGTTCTGCTGAGGGCTCTGATCGTTCAGGACCTCTTTCTTGCCTCAGCAATAGTGTTGATGCTGGGGGTGCTGACGGTGATCGGCACCCTGATATCGGACATCCTGCTGGTGTTGTTCGACCCTCGAATCAAGCTTGAATAGCTAGACGGGGCTTGTGACCGCGGAGAGGATCTAGCCGGCACTCCTGCCGAGCGAGAAAAAAACTTACCCGAGGAGAAGAAATGTTCAGGAACAAGATACTCGAACGAATCGCCAAGGGAGAGAAGGCGTTAGGCCTCTCCATGTCCGACCCTTCCGAGGAGCTGGTCGAGCTCGCAGGCCGCATGGGATTGGATTTTGTGAACTTCGATGGGCAGCACTCACCCTTGACGCCCGAGCGCGTTGGCACGCTGTGCAGGATTGCCGACGGATTCGACATCACGCCGACGATGCGAATCCCCGACGGCCGGGAGAGCACCATCCTTAGCTACCTCGACCGAGGCATCCGGCAGATCACCGTGCCAAATCTCCTGACGAAGCAGGAGGCGGAAGACATGGTCAAGTTCACCTTCTTTCAGCCGCTTGGACTACGCAGCTCGACAAGCATCCCGATGGTCTTTCACCAGGACGGTGCGAGCCGCGCTGAGCTATTCGCGCAGGCCAATGCGAACATCGTGATCGTCCCTCAGATCGAGAATGTCAAGACCGTGGACGCTCTGGAGGATATCCTGACCGTCGACGGAATCGACTACTATGCTGGCGGCCCGGAGGACATGGCCCAGTCTCTGGGACTGCCCGGTGGCCATGCCGACCCGAGGGTCGAAGAAGCCTACGACCGAGCGCGTGCCAAGCTGAAGGCGGCAGGGAAGTTCTGGTGGGGGGACCATACGGAGAGCGTCGACGTCTTCGGGCTCACCAAGGGCGCACTGGAAGAGATGCTGGAGTCTCACGGGCGCAAGTCCGAGATGGGCTGGTAAGACAGGGAAGGTTAGCGGCAGGCACTAGAGCCTGCCATGGCATTCGTGGGGCAGACCATCGTGTCTGCCCTCTTACTCGGAGAGGATATTCATGACTAGCGCCAACACCGAATTCAAGCTGATCAAGGCTGCCCGCGTCATTGATGGCCTGGGCGGTCCGCCCATTGAACGCGGCGCGGTCCTGATACAGGGCGACGCCATACGCTCCGTCGGTTCTGAGGAAGAGGTCGTTGCTCCGGAGGGAGCGACCGTCGAAGAGTTCCTGTACGAGGACAAGACCGTGCTGCCGGGCCTCGTAGACTGCCACGTCCACATGATCGGGATCGGAGACGGACGCAGGGGCGACGACCTTGCGCTCCTTCCTGACGAGGTCTTGACACTCCAGGCTGCGAAAAACGCCAGGACACACCTCTACTCGGGTGTGACCACGGTCCGCGACTGTGGCGCCAAGAACCGGACCACCTTCATGCTCCGCCAGGCTGTGGAGATGGGGATCACACCATCTCCGAGGCTGCTCCTGACCGGCCGGCCTATCGCCATCATCGGTGGCCACCTGAGCTATTTCGGCATCGAGGCGACCGGTGAGGTAGAATGCCGCGCGGCCGTTCGACAGCTGGTCAAGGAGGGCGCAGACTTTATCAAGATCACCGCTACCGGCGGGAGCACCAGGACCTCGTTCCCACTGAGGCCATCGTTCACCGTGGAGGAGATGACGGCCATAGCCGACGAGACCCACAAGTTTGGCAAGCATGCCGCGGCTCATTGCGTATCGACCCAGGCAATCATCAACGCCCTGGACGCGGGGGTCGACACGGTGATACACGGCGCTTATACGGAGACTGACGGCTCCCATAAGGACCGGCCGGATGTCACCGAGAGGCTCGCGAAGCAGGGCGTGTTCGTCAACCTGACCCTCCATCAAGCCCGCGACAAGCAATGGCAGCTCGAGGCGAAGGCCGAGTCCGAGGAGCTAACGACGGAGGAACAGGCCGAGGTCGATCGAATCCGGTCCGGCGTCGAGCAGAGCCTCGAACACGGCTCCAGGCTGAGGGCCGGAGGTGTGACGCTAGTCTCCGGGTCCGACGCCGCCTGGGCCGACTACAAGATGGGCGGGTTCCAGGACGAGGTTCAGGCCCACGTGGAGCTTGGGATGACGCCCATGCAGGCGATAGTCTCGGGTACCAGCGACTCGGCCCGTTCGTGCTGGGCCCAGGAAAGAGTGGGCTCCCTAAGCGCGGGTAAGCTGGCCGACGTATTGGTCGTGGACGGCGACCCGTCCCGAAACATAGATGACCTCAAGAAGATCGTCGACATCTTCCAGGGGGGACAGAAGATAGACCGCGGGGACTACGTCTGAGACCCCTCCCCGAGAGCTAACGCCGGCGCTGCTTCGGGTCCGACGACTCTCCTCATGTCCGTCGCCGATTGCGAAGACCTCCCCTGGAGCGACTGAGTTGACGGTTGGGCCGACAGGTAGGACCGGTGTAGGCGTCAGAGTTTGGGTCCTGGAGGGTATGGGGCCGCCGATCTATCGACTCGGCGCCGTCGGAGTCGGGGTCGGATCGAGTGCCGGTGGCGGCTGCGAAATTGACACGGTCTCGCAGTCGGAGACTGCGGTTACGGTGTCGTCTCCAGAAGAGATGTCGGTCCGCCAGACCGTCGATCCAGAAGCACCGAGCCTGTTGACGACCTCCGGGTGGGGATAGCCGTATTCGTTCGTCCGTCCGGCGCTGATTACGGCGATCTGAGACGCCGTTTGGGACAGGAGATGGGCCGCGGTCGAGCTCTTGGAGCCGTGGTTGCCTACTCTGTAGATGTCGATGCCGCGAGACAGCACGCCGGCCCTTAGCATCTTTGCCTCTGAAGACGTTCCCGCGTCGGCTGTTAGCAGTATCCCGGCGTTACCGCAGCCAACCTCGAGAACGATCGAGTCTTCGTCTGGCTCGCCCGAGAGCTCGGCCGGGTGCAGCACTTTGATCGTCAGGTTTCCTAGAGCAATGGTATCGCCGCGGCGGGACACGATCAGGTCGGCTTCGGCCTCAGCGGACTCCATGAGGTCGAGGAAGGTCTGACTCTCACTGGTCTGGCCGTTCCAGTAGAACCGCTCGACGTCGAACATGTCCAACACCTCGACCAGTCCGCCTATGTGGTCTGGGTCGGGGTGCGTTGCCAGTATGGCGTCGAGATCGGTGACTCCGAGATCCGTCAGTCGGTCGCGAATCGTCTCCCTGCTAGGGCCTCCATCAACAAGGAGCGACTCGCCGTCCTTTGCGACGATCAATGTGGCGTCGCCCTGCCCCACGTCTATGAAGTGGACGGTCATCCCCACGACGGACTCAGCGGTACGGACGGGAGTCGGGGTCGGGGTCTGCGTCTCGTCACCGCCGTCGCCGCAGGCCGCCAGCCAGGCCAAGGTGATGGCCAGGATGGAAAGTGTGGATAGAGTCTTAGTCGTGTGCTTCATTGCGTCCTGTCTGTGATAGGGGCGACTCTAATGGCGGCTTGCCCTTGAGTCAAGGCCACCACGTCGGGGATTAGAAGACCAGTCCAGTCATTGTTGAAGTGCAAGAGACTGGTCTATCGGCGACGCTGCTTCGGGTCGAGAGACTCCCTGAGCCCGTCGCCGACGAAGTTCAGTGACAGCACCGTCACAAAGATGATGAGTCCCGGGAACGTCGTCATCCACCATGACCGCTCGATGAACTGCCGTCCCTGGGCCAGCATCCCACCCCACGATGGCTGCGGCGGCTGGATTCCCACCCCAAGGAAGCTGA
>JAQBTI010000294.1 GCA_027624995.1 Chloroflexota bacterium | reverse complement strand
CTGGAGAAGGCTGGAGAGTATGTGGCCGGTGTGCTCGGAGTGGAGGCTGCGTACGTAACCTCAGGCTGCTGTGCGGCACTGGCGCTGAGCGCCGCAGCCTGCCTGGCAGGTAGTGATACCGAACGGATGGCACAGCTCTCCGACGCCTCGGGGATGGCCAACGAGATCATCATCCAACACGCCCAGCGGTACTCTTATGATCGGTGTTACACCGTGAGTGGCGCGAGGATCGTTGCGGTCGGTGATGGAGATGGCTGCACCGCCGACCAGATCGAGTCCGCTATCAGCACAAATACGGCCGCCATCGCATATCTGATCAGGTCCGACGTTGAGGACGGGTGCGTCTCCTTGGAGGATGTCGTCGATATCGCCCACCGGCACGGGCTCCCAGTGATCGCTGATGCCGCTGCTCAGCTTTACCCCCTCGACTATCTGATGCGAAACGCACAGTCGGCGGACCTCGTTTGCTTCGGGGGTAAGTACATGGGCGCGCCTCACTCGACCGGCTTCATGTGTGGCCGGAAGGACCTGGTACAGTCCGCGGTCGACCAGGGATTCATCGGCTTTCAGACCGGCGGAGGCGAGGCTATCGGCCGTCCGATGAAGGTTGACCGTCAGGATGTCGTAGCATTGGTCGCGGCACTCAAAGCGTGGGTTACGATGAACCACGAGGACCGTCTGCTCCAGTACGATGCGAGGTTGTCTGTGGTTCAACGGGCGCTGCGTGGTATCGCCGGCGTCGAGGCCAAGATTGTCCACAACCAGTCGTACTACGGCCTGTCGCTAGAGGTGGATCTAGATGTCGCGTCTTTGGGCAGAACGGCCCAACAGGTGGCCAGAGAGTTGGACGAGGGGGAGCCCCGCATATGGGTCTTGACCGACGATTCCAAGGACGCCTTCAAGGTCAACGCTCACACCCTTAACGAGGGCGAGGACCAGATCGTCGCCGATCGCCTAAGTGAGGTGCTCAGGGGCTAGCTGAACGGTGTCCCATCAACGCGGTGTTATGATCACCGAGTTGATGGTGCGGTTCTGCCGATACGGGAGGCGGGTCCAATGACTTTGAGTACCGGATTCCGGTCGGTTATCGCCTTGTTGGCGCTTACTGTGTGGCTCGTGCCGAGTACGGCGGTCCTGGCAAAGGGTCCCGTCGATATGATCACCGCAACCGGCTCAGGACTGAATAGCGCGGTTGAGATTACCGAATCAGACTCCCTGTCGCCATTCGACCCATGGAACAGGGGTTTCATTGACTGGGGCCGTGGCATCATCGATGAGCCCCCGACGGGATTGATGACCTACGACGTGTTGTTCTCCATTGACCTTCGGGGACTCGTCTTTGAGATTCAGTACTCTCCTGACCCTTTTGGCGGACCCGGTCACATATTCATCCCCTCCTCCAGCGTCAACCTGGGCACTATCGGAACTGGTGACAGTGATCTGTGGGACCCGAACGGCAATTGGCAGCACGCCAGCACTGCGTGGGGCGTTCTGATGGAGCGGGAGCTGAGAGGCGTGTCAGATGAGGGCGAGCCCATAAACGGCCGAATTGACAAGATCACGCTTGCCGGCTCTGGCATTCCACGGCCGATAGCGGTTGCCGATCCGACATCCCTGGCCCGGTTCGTCCTGGGAAATGCCGGGCTTGTCGATTGGCAGTGGCGCCAGAACACCAGACTGAGCACGAGCGTCACCGTCGATTTCCTCACCGATCCGCCTCCGGTGGGACAGACCTACGAATTGGTTATCCATATAGAGGGCTGCAACGGGACGTCCCGCGTAGATACCCTGCGCTACTATGCGGACCCACTGGCAGGCGGATACGTCTATCGGGATGAAATCAAGCTAGTCCCCGGAGCCGAAGGCACATGGGTCAAAGCAACTTTCGACCTAGATGCATTGATGAGGCAAGTCTTGTTGGAGAATGGCGTCTCGCCTGAAAGAGGGACGGAATTCGAAGAGAGTGACAGCGTCCCGGCCTCTACCGAAGTGGAGCCAGGTGACACGAGCCGGTGGCAGCTCGCCTTTGCCTCCTTTGGACTTCTGGTGGGAGCGATGGGGCTGTTGTGGCTGCTGTTGCGACCGAAGCCGATGGGAACCGTTCCGCGCTGAGGCCCGACGATTCGCATATGAGGTGGGTCACCGCGCCTGCCTAAATGAGGGGAGGCAACCTTGCCTGGAAAACAATCGAATTACCTGAACAAGCCCTTCGCTGCTGGGCACGTCGGAAGCCTTCCCCGGCCTCAAGCCATTCAAGACATGCTTCCGGAGCACCCGGGACAGGAGTCGGCAGACGCCGCTCGATCGAAACAGATGGACGCGGCCGTTAGATATGCGATTGCCCTCCAGGAAACGGCGGGCCTCGACCTCGTCTCTGACGGCGAATGGCGGCGACACGCCTACACCCACATAATCGCCGACGTCGCGAGCGGCTTTTCGCCCGACTCCAGGCCAGGCCGTTGGGGGATGAGCATCACGGAGCCAATGGAAGTCGTCCGACCGGGGCTGATTGCCGAGGAGGCCCGGTTTCTGGTTGAGTCGACCGACCGAGCCACAAAAGTGTGCGTGCCCTCCCCATACCTACTCGGGGTCCGGCTGTGGGATGCGGAGATGTCGTCCGCCGCCTACCCTACTCGCGACTCGTTCATAGACGCGCTGGTGCCAATCCTCCATGACGAGGTCGTCGCCCTGGCGGCCACTGGGGTCTCGGTCATTCAGGTCGATGAGCCCCATCTTTGCGTCCTGGTGGACCCGAAGGTCCGTGAGACCTTCGACGACCCGCAGTACGAAATGGACCTCGCAGCCACCAAGATCAATGAAGTGATCGGCGGCGTGACCGGTGCCCGCACCGCGCTTCACCTGTGCAGGCGCAACTGGGGACGTGCTGGATGGGGCGCTGACGGCGGGTACGGCCCCATCATCGAGTCGATGAAGCGCATCAAAGTCGAGCAGTACGTGATGGAGTTCAGCATCCCGGCCGCCGGTGACGTTGCGATTCTCAAGGAGATGCCGGAGGACTCATTGATTGGTCTGGGCTGCGTCGAATGCCGTTTCGAGAAGGTCGATACGGCCGAAGAGATAGTGGCCCGCGTCGAGGAGGCCATCAAATACGTCGAGCCCGAAAGGCTCAGCCTCAACCCGGATTGCGGGTTTTCACCAGGGAGGACCTCGGAGGTCCCCTTGGACGAAGCCTACCTCAAGCTGAAGAACGAGGCGGAGGCCGCGCGACGACTGCGCGAGAGGTACGGGTAAACGCCTGCCTTAGTTCTCCCCCATGGATGCATGCGCTAATACTCGATGATCGCGCGTCCGAGGATGTCCCCGGCCTCCAGGGCGTCGCAAGCCTCGTTGACCTGGTCCAGCGAATAGCGTTTGGTGACCAGCCTATCGAGCGGGAACTTCCCTTCTTGGTGCCAGCGCAGGAACATAGCGAAGTCCTTTTCCGGATAGGTCGCGCCGAGGCTGCCTCTGTAGCGCCGCTGATGGAGAACGAAGAGGTTCGGGTCGAGGGTCATCGGCTCCGTCGGGATGCCCACCAGGACGGCCAGGCCGCCGTGGTTGTCGGCGCCCGGTCCTCCACCACGGGTCGCGGACAGTATCTGCTCGGTCGTGATCCTTGCACCAATGGTGTCGAAGGCGTAGTCCACGCCTCCATTCGTCAGCTCGACTATGGCCTCGACGGGGTCGACCTCGGACGCGTTGATTGTATGCGTCGCTCCGAACTCGCGGGCGAACTCCAGCTTTTCTTCGGCCAGGTCCACCGCGATGATTGGATCGGCCTCGACGATGGCTGGGG
>JAQBTI010000293.1 GCA_027624995.1 Chloroflexota bacterium | reverse complement strand
GTTCAGCACCATGGGGACCGGTTGCGCTGTGACAGTGGCACAAAATATGGGCCGCGACATCGCCTCAGAACTGAAGGAGGCCGGCGTCGATGCCGTGTTGCTTGTGGCTACCTGAGGGAGCTGCAATCGTTGCGGTGCAACGATAGCGAAAGAACTGGCCAAGGTCGGTATTCCGGTCGCCATGATAAGCGCCATACCCATGGTCCCCATCTCGGTTGGAGCACACAGGGTAATCGAAGGGGTCAGCCTTCAGCACGTCTGCGGCAACCCTCTTCTGAGCAAGGACAGGGACAACGCACTGATGATGAGGATCACAGAGGCGGCATTGCGTTCGCTTCAGACGCCGGTGGACAAGCCCACCCTCTTCAAGCCGACGGAAGAGCCCCAGAGGGAGCTGGTCCATGCGTCTTGAGCTAGGCAACTTCCCGGTAAAGGATGTTGTCTTCGGGTCGGAGACTGCCTGGAAGGACGGTGTCCTCGAACTGGACCACGACATGCTTCTGACCCCGGTACTGGCCGAACCGAACGTCCGCGAGGCCAAACTGGAAGTAACCAGGCCCGGAGACTCGGCCCGCATAATCAATCACTACGACATCATGGAGCCCCGGGTGAAGGTAAGCGGGCCAGGGATGGCCTACCCGGGCCGAGCGGGTCGCCCCGTGGACACCGTCGGGCAGGGACGCACACACCGTTTGGGCGGCCTGACACTCGTTGTGTCTTACGACGGCGCCTACGATCGCTGGGGCAGCAACGCGCCTGCAGGGTACCTAAGCTCCCCAACTGCCCCCAAGTGGTTCGAAACACACGACAAGGTTGAACTCCCCAGGGCGGACAGGCGGCAAGTCTGGTCCAACCACCATTTCATCGACATGTCCGGGCCGGGCGCGGTGCTTCCGTTGGCATCTACGATCAATGTCTGCTTGAGCCTGGGCCTGACGGACGGCCTCGATATACAGAACAAGGCCAGCGTCTCTCACTCGATCGGATTGAAGCTTCAGGACACTCTGGCCGAAACGGTGCGCGACCTGGAACCTCCCGAGATGGAGGCGACATGGGCATCGAGGACCCGTCCCTGCCAGGTATGGTCTTCGTCTGGCTGCTCTCGAGCCCCGAGAGCCGCCACGGGCCGCAGTCGATGTTCGGTACCGGGGTCTACGGGCACACGCGCCTCTCGGCACCCTGGCTCCTGTGGCCGACCGAGATCATGGACGGCGCGATAACCGGCGGCGGGCGCGGACACGGTTCCTGGGCGATGACCAACAACCCTATCGTGATGGGGTTGAGCCGCCGCCACGGCAAGAGCCTCAACTTCCTGAGTTGCATCATCCTCCGAGTGCCGTGGCACAGTGAAGAAGAGATGCAGTTCATAGGTAATCGGGCTGCAGAGGCCGCCAGGCAGCTCGGCGCGAAGGGCGCAATCGTCACCAACGAGGTGAGAGGCCTCCAGTTTGTTTCGTCAGCACGCACGGTCCAGGCCATCGAACGGGCCGGCCTGAAGACCGTGTGGATGAGCGAGGAGGAGGACAACGAGGGCGGCACGGTGCCGCCGTTCCTCTACCATCCGGCCGAGATGGAAGCTGTCGTGAGCACCGGGACAGGCGCCGCCGGACCATTCCCAGCAGTCAAACACGTGCTCGGAAGCGCCAGAGACGCAATCTCGGAGTGGTACGGAGAGCAGCCATCCGTGCCCGGCCGGTACGGCGTCGAACACGTTCTCGACCACTACGGCTTCGGGAAGCAATACTGCTTAGACTATTAGCGATGCCGCCCCTGGAACGCTTCAGGTAACGGCTGTTAGCAAGGTTATCCGGGCTCATAGAAGAGCCCGCCAGGGAGGCGGTCCATGCGTCTTGAGCTAGGCAACTTCCCCGTAAAGGACGTTATCTTCGGGTCCCAGACGGCCTGGAAGGACGGCGTCCTTGAACTGGACCGCGACAAGCTTCTGGCCCCAGTGTTGGCGGAACCGAGTGTGGAGGATGCGAAGCTCGAGATCGCGAAGCCGGGCGAGTCGGCCCGGATAATCAACCATTTCGAGATCACGGAGCCCAGGGTTAAGGTGAGCGGTCCGGGCATGGTCTACCCTGGCCGAGCCGGGCGCCCGGTGGATACCGTGGGCCAGGGGCAAACCCATCGCATGGGCGGCGCAACCCTCGTGGTGGCCTACGACGGCGCCTACGATAGATGGGGCAGCAATGCACCCGCGGGCTACCTGACCTCCCCCAAGGCTCCCAAGTGGTTCGAAACGCATGACAAGGTCGAGCTAACCAGGGAAGACAGGCGCCAGAATTGGTCCAATCACCACTTCATCGACATGTCTGGGCCGGGGGCCATCCTCCCGTTCGCATCGACGATAAACATCTGCCTCAGCCTGGCGCTGACGGATGGGCTGGACATTCAGAACAAGGCCAGCGTCTGTCACGCCGTCGGGATGAAGTTACAGGACACGCTGGCCGACACGGTCCGAGATCTCGACCCGCCCGAAATGGAGATATTCGACCTGAGCGTCCAGGACCCGTCTCTGCCGGGCATGGTCTTCGTCTGGTTGATCGGGAGCCCCGAGGGTACTCACGGACCGCAGTCGATAGACGGCACGGGGGTCTACGGACACACGCGTCTCTCGGCGCCGTGGCTCCTATGGCCGACAGAGGTCATGGACGGCGCCATAGCCGGCGGCGGACGTGGACACGGATCTTGGGTGATGACCAACAACCCCATCGTGATGGGGCTGAGCCGTCGACACGGCAAGAGCCTCAACTTCCTGAGTTGCATCATCCTTCGGGAGCCCTGGTTCAGCGAGGAAGAGATGGTTTTCGTAGGCAACAGGGCCGCGGAGGCCGCGAAGCAGCTCGGCGCAAAGGGCGCGATCGTCACCAACGAGACAAGAGGGCTCCAGTTCGTCTCCTCCGCACGCACCATCCAAGCCATTGAAAGAGCCGGTGTGAAGACCGTCTGGGTCAGTGAGGAGGAGGACAACGAGGGCGGCACCGTGCCGCCGTTCTTGTACCATCCCGCCGAGATGGAGGCAGTGGTGAGCACCGGGACCGGCGCCGCTGGGCCGTTCCCCCGCGTTGAACGGGTGCTGGGTAGCGTGAGGAAGGCAATCCCGGAGTGGTACGGGGAGCAACCGTCGGCGCCGGGCCGCTATGGCGTAGAGCACGTCCTCGATCACTACGGCTTCGGGAAGCAGCACTGCGTAGACTACTAGATGGGCTGCGGTCCAACTAAATACTGTTCAGGCCAAGTCGACGGGCCGACTCTGTTCGAGTCCGCCGACGAACCGGAAGGAGCCTCTTCATGCGTCTCGAGCTAAGCAGCTTTCCCGTAAATGACATCGTCTTCGGGTCGGAGACTGCCTGGAAGGACGGCGTCTTGGAGCTCGATCGCGACAGGCTTCTGGCCCCGGTGCTGGCCGAGCCGAGCGTCGACGATGCGACCCTGGAGATTGCGAAGCCCGGCGATTCGGTCCGGATCATCAACCACTTCGAGATCATGGAGCCCAGGATCAAGGTGAGCGGTCCGGGTATGGTCTACCCCGGCCGAGCGGGGCGATCGGTGGATACCGTGGGGCAGGGCCGCACGCACAGGCTTGGCGGCATGGCTCTCATCGTGAGCTACGACGGCGCCGACGAGCCCGGGCATGTCAGCGGCTGGGTCCCCGAGTGGGTGCGGTCGCAGAACGGCGGTGGAGAAGAGACGAGGCAAGACAGGCGCAAGGTCTGGACGGACCACCACTTCATAGACATGTCGGGGCCGGGCGCGATTCTTCCCAACTCCCTCACGAACAATCTTTGCCTCTCCC
>JAQBTI010000006.1 GCA_027624995.1 Chloroflexota bacterium | reverse complement strand
CGCCAGTCGAACCCGGCCTCTTCGAACATGCCGGCGATCCCCTCTGCCTCTGCCTGCTTCTTGATCGCATAGGAGCCGGGCACAACCATCGCGTGCACGCTGTCCTTCACCTTGCGGCCCTTTATTACACCCGCCGCCGCTCTCAGGTCCTCGATACGGGCATTGGTACACGAACCGATGAAGACCTTGTCGATGGTGATCTCTTCCATCGGGGTGTTGGGCTCCAGGTCCATGTACTCCAGTGCGCGGGTGGCGGCTTCCCTGTCTCCGGCGTCTTTGAAGGAGGCCGGGTCGGGCACTCGGCCGGTTATCGGGACCACCATGCCCGGGTTGGTCCCCCATGTGACAAACGGAGCCAGGTCGCCCGCCTCGATCTCGATGAGGGAATCGAACTTGGCTCCGGGCTCGGTGGGCAGCTTGCGCCACTCTTCGACGGCGGCCTCGAACTCGTCGCCCTGAGGTACAGTGGGCCGGCCCCTCATGTACTCGAAGGTGATGTCATCGGGAGCAATCATGCTGGCTCGCGCTCCGGCCTCGATGGACATGTTACATACCGTCATGCGGCCCTCCATCGAGATGGAGCGGATGGCCTCACCCGTGTACTCGACCGAGTGGCCGCCCGCGCCGCCGATGCCAATCTTGCCGATTACACCCAACACCAAGTCTTTGGCAGTCACACCCGCAGGCAAAGTCCCGTTGACTCTGATCTCCATGGACTTGGACTTGGCCTGGACGATGCACTGCGTGGCCAGCACGAGTTCTACCTGAGTCGTCCCGATACCCATCGCGAACGCGCCGAAGGCACCGTGGGTTGAGGTGTGGCTGTCGCCGCAGACTATTATCTTCCCGGGCTGCGTATAACCCTGCTCCGGCCCGATAATGTGGACGATGCCCTGATTTTCGCTGTACATGTCGTACAGGGTCACGCCGAACTCTTCGCAGTTACGTGACAGCGCGTCGAGCTGCTGCTTGGAAATCGGGTCGGTAATGGGCCGGGAGCGGTCCCAGGTAGGCGTGTTGTGATCGGCCGTGGCGATGGTCAGGTCGGGCCTTCGGACGCCGCGTCCGGCCATACGCAGGCCATCGAACGCCTGCGCCGAGGTCACCTCGTGCACCAGGTGGAGGTCCACGTAGAGCACGCTGGGCTGCCCCGGCTCCTCGTGGACGACGTGGGAGTCCCATATCTTTTCGAGCATGGTCTTTGGTGGCACTACTCAACTCCTGAAGGGACTGACTGATTTCAAGCGAGTTACACTTGACGCACGCCCGCCGTAGGGGCACGGCATGCCGTGCCCCTACCTTCTGATTGCGTTGCTAGGTCGTGGTCGCTGGCTCAGAGACACCCTCGATGGCAAGCAGGCGGTTCAGCGCGTTCATGTAGGCGTTGGCGCTGGCGACGAGGATGTCCGTGTCGGATCCCCGTCCCACGTAGGTGTTACCGTCCTTTTGGATACGGATGGTCACGTCTCCGATCGCGTCGATCCCCTCCGTTACGGAGTCAATACGGAACTCCGTGAGCTTGTTGGGCACCTTCACGATCCGGTTTATAGCTTCGTATACGGCGTCAACCGGGCCGGTCCCGGTAGCTGCATCGGTGGTCTTCGTCCCATCGGGGGCGATAAGGGTGACCGTCGCGGTCGGTATCTCGTGATTGCCGCTGGAGACCTGGACCCGCTCGAGCTCGTAGATCGACGGCACGTCCACGGTGCGCCGCTGGCTCGACATCAGCGCCTCGAGGTCTGCATCAGAGACCTCGCGTTTCCTGTCAGCAAGCTCTTTGAACGCCTCGAACGCTACGTTCAGCTCGTCCGGATTGAGCTTGTATCCTAGCTCTTCCAGCCGGGACCGCAGGCCGGCCCTTCCACTCAGCTTCCCAAGGACCAGGGCGTTGCTGGGCCAGCCGACGGACTGCGGGTCCATGATCTCGAATGTGGTGCGCTCTTTCAGGACTCCGTCCTGATGGATGCCCGAGGCATGTCTGAAGGCGTTGGCCCCCACTATGGCTTTGTTGGCTTGCACCGGAAATCCCGTAATATCGCTGACCATTCGGCTGGTGCGATATATCTGGCGGGTGTCCACACCGGTGGATACGCCCAGGATATCCTTGCGAGTCTTGAGGCCCATCACGACCTCTTCGAGAGACGCATTCCCCGCTCGCTCGCCCAGGCCGTTAATGCAGCCCTCGACCTGCCTTGCGCCGGCCTCCACGGCCGCCAGGCTGTTCGCCACAGCCAGGCCAAGGTCGTTGTGGCAGTGCACGCTTAGCACTACTTTGTCGATCCCCGGAACGTTCTGCCTGATCTTGGAGATCCGTTCCGCGAACTCCCACGGCATGGCGTAGCCGACGGTATCCGGTATGTTGATGGTCGTAGCTCCAGCGGCGATCGTGGCCTCAACGAGCTGATACAGGTACTCCATGTCGGTCCGAGTGGCGTCCATGGGTGAGAACTCCACGTCGTCGCAATACCGTTTGGCCCGCTCGACGGAAGAGACTGCCATGTCCAGCACCTCTTCCGGGTTCTTCCGGAGCTGGTTCATGATCTGCACGTCGGAACTGGAGATGAAGACGTGAATGCGTGGGTGTCGAGCGTCTTTGATGGCCTCCCAGGCGCGGTCGACGTCGCCTGGTACGCATCGCGCCAATGAAGCTATGGTGGGAGTCCGGACCTCTGCCGAGATCGTCTTTACCGCGTCGAAGTCACCGGGTGAGCTGGCCGCGAACCCAGCCTCGATAACATCGACCTGCAACTTCTCCAGCTGCCGAGCGATCTCCAGCTTCTCCTGAGTCGTCAGCCCGATCCCGGCCGACTGCTCGCCATCACGCAACGTCGTGTCGAAGATTACAACCCTGTCGTCTACCATGTCAGGTCTCCTTTTATTGCCCCGATGGATATTTGAAACGGCTATCGCTTAGGGCTTCAAAGGACAACGCAGTCCGCCAGACCGGGCCCCATCAGGACCCGGCCGCCGTGGCGGACTACGTAGGTTGCCTCCATCACTCTCGGTTGCATCGTACTCACAATGGCCTTAATCGGCGTCCTTCAGGAAGGACATCATGCCGCGGAGCTCTTTGCCGACGGACTCGATGGGGTGCTCGGCGTTCTCCCGGCGCAGGCGGTTGAACCGTGGCCGCCCTTCGTCGTTCTCGGCGATCCACTCCCTAGCGAAGCTGCCGTCTTGCACTGCGGCCAGGACCTTTCGCATGTTGTCCTTCACGTGCTCGTCGATCACCACCGGTCCCCGAGAGTAGTCGCCGTACTCGGCCGTGTCGCTGACGGAGTATCGCATGTACTCCATTCCGCCCTGGTAGAGCAGGTCGACGATGAGCTTGAGCTCGTGCATGCACTCGAAGTAAGCCGACTCGGGCTGGTACCCGGCCTCGACAAGAGTCTCGAAAGCGGCCTTGATGAGGGCGGTGACGCCGCCGCAGAGTACCGTCTGCTCTCCGAACAGGTCGGTCTCGGTCTCCTCCTTGAACGTCGTGTCCAAGACGCCGGCGCGGGTGCAGCCGACACCCTTGGCGTAGGCCAGTCCGGTCTCGCGGGCCTTCCCTGTGACATCCTGCTCGATGGCGAGCAGTCCTGGCACTCCCGAGCCACGGGTGAAAACCTCGCGCATCCGATGGCCTGGGGCCTTCGGAGCCACCATGGACACGTCGATGCTGTCAGGTGGCTTGATGGTCTTGTAGTGGATGTTGAAGCCGTGAGCGAACATCAGCGTCTTGCCGGGGAGCAGGTGCGGAAGGACCGACTCCCTGTAGACCTCGGCCTGCGAGTGGTCCGGGATCAACATCATGATCACGTCCGAGTCCTGGGCTACGTCGGCGACCAGACCGACCTTCAGACCCTCGGCCTCGGCCTTCGGCCAACTCTTGCTGCCCTCGTATAGGCCGACGCTAACGTCGAGCCCACTGTCCTTCAGGTTCAGTGCGTGGGCGTGTCCCTGGCTTCCGTAGCCGATGATGCCGATGGGCCGGTCGTTTAGGACCGAGACATCGGCGTCGTCGTTGTAGTACATCTTTGCTGCCATATTTTTTGCTCCGTTACAGTATTGTCTTACCGGGCCGCCGCGTTACACGCCACCTTCAAGCCGCACCTTCGAGCTGTTGGACGGCGCTGGCCCACCGGCGCCCGTGCCTCGGCTCATCGCTATCGTTCCGGTCCGCATCACCTCGGCGACGCCGAAACTCCTCAGCAGGTTGGTGAGCGAGTCCACCTTCTCCTCGTCCCCGGTAACCTCAATGACCACCGATTCAGGAGCAACGTCCACTATATTGGCGCGGAAGATATCGACGATCTGCATGATCTCGCTGCGAGTGTGGGCGTTCGAATTCACTCTGATAAGGGCAAGCTCTCGCGACACGACGTTGTCCTGCGAGATGTCCGCGACCTTGATGACGTCTATGAGCTTGTGCAGGTGCTTGGTAACCTGCTCGACGATCGCGTCGTCACCCTCGACGACGAAGGTCATGCGGGAGAGTCCAGGTATCTCGCTGTGTCCGACCGCAAGGCTCACAATGTTGAAGCCCCTGCGCCTGAACATGCTCGATACGCGGTTGAGGACGCCCGGCTTGTCTTGGACCAGAGCGGTTATCGTGTGCTTGGGTGCCCGGATTGTCGTCGTCATCGTCTCACCTTCTCGGGAGCGGGCTCCTCGATGAGTTCGTGAATCGTCTGTCCGGCGGGTATCATCGGGTAGACGTTCTCCTCTTGTTCGACCACGAAGTCGATGAGGGCTGGCCCGTCGTACTCCATCGCCTTTTCGATGGCCGACCGGACCTGGGTCTTGTCCGTGACCCTTATCCCCAGCATTCCGAAGGCGTCCGCGAGCTTTACGAAGTCGGGGTTCGCCGTGTAGTTGGTCGCGACGTAGCTCCGGTCGTAGAAGAACTCCTGCCACTGTCGCACCATGCCCAGGAAGCCGTTGTTCATGATGGCGAACTTGACCGGAATCTTGTTCTCCACCAGCGTCGCCAGCTCGGCCATGGTCATCTGAAAGCCGCCGTCGCCCGCGATGGACCATACGACCTTGTCCGGCCGGCCGACCTGCGCTCCCATGGCGCCGGGGACCTCGTACCCCATCGCGCCCGATCCCCCGGACGTGACGAAGCTGCGTGGCTCTGTGAACATATAGTGCTGCGCCGCCCACATCTGGTGCTGGCCGACCCCGGTAACGACGATAGCGCTTCCTTTCGTGGCGTTGGACAGCTCGCGGATGATGAACTGGGGCAGCAGCTTGTCCGTGTCCCGGATGTTCATCGACGGGTGGTCTTTCTTGAGCTGCTCGATATGCTGGACCCAGTCCAGGTGGGTGGCGGGCTCCACGTACTTGTTCAGCTTCAGGAGTACGCGTTTGATGTCGCCCACGATCGGCACGTCTACCTTGACGTTCTTCCCTATCTCGGAAGGGTCTATGTCGACGTGGATCTTTCTAGCACCCAGGGCGAAGGCGCTGGCCCTACCGGTGATGCGGTCGTCAAAGCGCATGCCCAGAGCGATCAACAAGTCGGCCTCTTCAATGGCCAAGCTGGCGTACGCCATGCCGTGCATCCCCGGCATTCCCACGCAGAGTACGTGATTGTCGGGGAAGGAGCTGATTCCCAAGAGCGTCGTGATGACCGGGATCTGAGCCTTCTCGGCGAGCTCCTTAAGCTCGTCGAATGCGCCGGAGAAGATTACGCCGTGGCCTGCGAGGATCACCGGCCTCTTCGACTGGTCAATGAGCTTTGCGGCCCTCTTGATCTGCGCCGAATGGCCTTCGACCGTCGGCTTGTAGCCGGGCAGGTCCACAGTCTCCGGATACTCGAACTCGGCCTCCTCCTCGAAGACGTCTTTGGGAATGTCCACCAAGACGGGCCCCGGCCGTCCCGTGCTCGCGATGTGGAAGGCCTCCTTGATGGCCTGGGCTATCTCAGAGGCGTGCATCACGAGGTAGTTGTGCTTGGTTATCGGCAGGGTGATACCGGTGGTGTCGGTCTCCTGGAATGCATCGGAGCCGATCGCAGCCCGCGATACCTGGCCGGTAATAATCACCATTGGGACGGAGTCCATCTGAGCGGTGGCAATGCCCGTGATCAGGTTGGTCGCGCCAGGCCCAGAAGTGGCCCACGCTACACCCGGCCGTCCCGTAACGCGCGCATAGCCGTCGGCGGCATGGGCCGCGCCCTGCTCGTGCCGGACGAGGATATGCCGTAGCTGAGGATACTCAGGTAGGGTCTGATATAGAGGCAGGATCGCCCCTCCTGGAAGGCCGAATAGTACGTCTACGCCCTCTCGGATGAGGCTCTCGCAGACTATCTGGCCACCTGTTAGCTTCATGGCTTGCCATCCTCCCTCGCGCCGATATCATTCCAGGGCGCCCGCGCTGCTGACAAAAAATAATCCCGTCCACATAAAGGGACGGGATGTATGGCTGCTCCCGCGGTACCACCCTAATTCCCCGATTTTATTGGGGCACTCTGAGACCACTAACGGTGCCCAACCGCCCGACCCTAAGGAGCTTGACTAGGAAATCAAGCACGCAGACATAGTAACCCCAGTCACTACCATCTGCGTCATCACTCTCCTGTTGTCCCTTCAGGTCAGGTGCTCGGGGGCGAGTTCTCAAGGCTCCTGGGGCCGGACTCCCACCGTCGCCGGCTCTCTCTACCCGGTGGCCTCGATACTACTCCCCTTCAAAGCGACCTTCTCATCAATGGAGAATCTTACCACGAAGCCTGACTAGGTGTCAATGTCTACAGCGATGCGCAGGCGGTGGCCTTGCGGGTCCCGGGGCCGTGCACACCGGACGGTCGGGCTCTCAGGCCCAGTCGTGTTTGGGTCTCTCAGCCCAGCGAAGATGGGCCAAGGGGCTCATTCGGATCGAATTGGACAGTGCCACAATAGCCGTAGTGTTCTCAGATCGTGAATAGGAGGTCCCCAATGAGACGGTTATCGATAATCTGGCTACCGGCTATTTTGCTTGTGTCTCTAGGCTTGATTGCGGCTTGCGGCGACGGTCCGGCCGGAAATGTAGGCTTCCTCGAGCCAGCGGACGGCGCCGAGGTAGTCAGTCCTTTCAACGTTCGTATGAGCGCCGAGGATGTCACTGTCGAGCCGGCCTCGAAAGGAGTGCGTGACGGCTACGGACACCATCACATCGTCGTAGATGCATCCCTGCCGCCTCTGGACAGGCCCATCCCGTCCGATGAACAGCACAGGCACTTTGGTAAAGGGCAGACCGAGACGACGCTCGACCTGCCGCCAGGCCAGCACACGCTCCGCCTGCTGTTCGCCGACGGCAGCCACGAACCCTACGACCCGGCGGTGACGGATACCATAAAGGTCACGGTGACCGAACGGCGCGGAGTCTCGTTCGCAGAGCCCCAGGATGGGATCGAGGTGACGAGCCCCTTCGTTGTCAAGATGGGTACTGACGGGATGGTCGTCGAGCCGGCGGCCGAAGGTGTAAATGCCGGCCGCGGTCACCATCACATCGTCATAGATACGGACCTGCCGCCCGTCGGGCAGCCGATACCATCCGACGACCAGCACCGCCACTTCGGTAAGGGACAGACCGAGACGACGCTAGACCTGCCACCGGGCGAGCACACCCTAAGCCTGCTGTTCGCCGACGGCAACCACTCGCCCTACGCCCCGGCGTTGACGGACACGGTCACGATTACCGTGGTGGAAGAGGTGGCGGAGCGTGAAACGGGAGATTAGTGCCAGGAGGTCAGTCGCGATTCGATGTGTCGTTCTGAGCGGTAGCGAAGAATCTGGGGAGGTTGGGTGCAGCCGACAATAGGCATACGCAGGAGCCCTCCCCACCAGATTCTTCGTCGCTCCGCTCCTCAGAATGACATGGATTCGAATATTTGGTGTATGACGATCAGGCACGCCTGAACAGGAGGTATACGATGCTTACTCAGAACACGATCGAGCGTACGTGTGGTGTACTGCTAATAGCGCTGGCGGTGGCAGTCGTTGCCACAGCGGCAATCGGCTCCCAGTTCGAAACATACGACAAGAGTTTCGACGAGGCTCTTCAGAAGGTCGCGGACAACCCCGGACTGTTCAAGCTGAGCCTGGTGTCTTCGTTCGTTGCGGGGTTGGTAGCCGTGGCCCTCGCGTGCACGATGTACCTAGCATATCGCGGACACGGTAAGCCGATGGCGCTACTCGGCGCCGTGTGGCTTCTCGCCTTCAGCGCGGCGATGGTAGGTGCATCCGTCGCGGGGTCGGCGGTGCTGCATATGGCCGATCACATCGAGAAGGTTGTGGGCGCAGATACGCACAACGTCGCGGCAGGCGCTCAAGCCGTGGGCGCGATGGCGCACAATATTGCAGTCAGCGCTCGGCCGGTCCACATCCTGAGAGAGTCCAGCGGCATCGTTGCGATAACGGTGTTCCTTCCTCTTGCGACGCTGACGTTCGGCGTCCTGATCGTCGCGAGCCGTGCCGTCCCCGGTTGGCTGGGCTGGCTGGCCGTGGTGGCGGGGGCCGCCATGCTGGCGTTTTGGGTCCCCGTTGTCGGTGTCGGCTGGGCGATATTCCTTTTGGGGACGCTGCTGGCGCTGATCTGGCTTGTCGTGCTTGGCGGCTGGATGCTTGTCCGGGGCACAAATGAGCCCCGGACGCAACAACGCGGAGTCCCTATGACACCACTCGACACCGCACCATCGGGCGCGCAGCATCCGGCTTGAGTATGCCTACTGCTATAATCCGCCGACAGGATTAGCTTTGACTATAGTTCAGAAGACACTCCTCAAGTACATGGTGCTGGCGCTGGCAGTGATGCTGCTGGCCATTGTCAAGCCGGGACTGCTGTTTCTCGCCCTCGAGGCCTGGCTTATCTACGTCCTCTTTCGCACCCGGGTCTTTGGGCGGGTCCGCTACTCCGTCCACGTGAAGTTCCTAGCGGTGGTGGCCGCCATGACGGTCCTATTCCTCTACGTGACCCTGAATAGCTTCGGCGCTATGAACAACATGCACGGCCAGATACACGTCCTTCAGGAGATGGAGACGTTCCAGCCGTCGGTCGTACGCGCCGCGTTGGACGGGCTGAATAGCATCCCGCACCACAGGTCCTTGTCACCCTACTTCAGCCTATCAATACTGGTCGCGGCGGCTGGACTTGGGGCCGCGATGGCGTGGTCGATCACCGAGCCGGTCGGCAGGGTCCGTGAGGGCATGCGGCGAATCGCCTCCGGCGACTTCACCCAACCCGTGGAGGTGGCCAACCAGGACGAGCTGGGAGAACTGGCCGAGCATATCAACTCGACCGCCCGCGAGCTTGCCCGGCTCCATGAGATGACACTGGTAGAAGAGCGAGAGCGGGCTCTCAGAGACAGGGTCACGCAGGTGACACTTGCGCAGGAGGAGGAACGGAGGCGCATCTCTCGAGAGCTGCACGACGGCCTCGGGCCTTCTCTCGCGGCGATGGGCAACCGGCTTAGGATGTGCAAGGCGATGGTCGAGAGCGACCCTGCGGCAGCCCAGAGGGAGCTGGATGAGATCGCGGGTGGTGTCAAGGGGTACATCCAGGAGATAAGGGACCTGATATATGAGCTCAGGCCCCTAGCGCTTGACCAGATGGGCCTGGCGGGCGCTCTGGACCAGTACGTAAGCAAGTTCGCTCACGATACAGGCATTGATGCGGGCTTCAGCTCTTCCGGTGATGTGGCCCTCAACCCACTCGCGGACGTCACCGTTCTGAGGGTGGTCCAGGAGTCCCTCGCCAACGTGCAGGCCCACTCGGACGCTGAGCGCGTCGAGGTTAGTCTGGAGACTGGGCATTCGTTGCTGGAGATCAGCGTTCAAGACAACGGCCGCGGCTTCGATCCAGAGACGGTGGTCCGCGATGACACCGGCCGGGGCGTCGGCCTGGTTAGCATGAGGGAGAGGGCCGAGCTCCTGGGAGGGAAACTTTCCATAGAGAGCGGCCCCGGATTGGGCTGTCGGGTCTTACTGATCATCCCGATGGAGGAGGCGAAACTTGGACCAGATAACGGTCCTGTTGGCTGACGACCACACCCTGTTCCGCAGGGGCATCCGGACCATCCTGGAACAGATGGACGGCCTCGACGTGGTCGCGGAGGCCTCCACCGGTGAGGAGGCCGTGGCGCTTTCCAAGGAGCTCGTTCCTGACGTCGTGCTCATGGACATCAAGATGCCGGGGACGAGCGGCATCGAGGCGACCCGGCAGGTCGTGAAGGAGAACCCGCACATTGGGGTAATACTCGTCACGATGTTCGACGACCACGAGTCGGTCTTCTCCGGCATGCGCGCCGGCGCCAAGGGATATGTGCTAAAGGAGGCGGAGCCCGACGAGCTGCGGCGAGCTATCGACGCCGCCTACCGGGGCGAGGTAATCCTCTGCCCCATCATCGCGACGAAGGTCCTCGCCCACTTTGGAGATTCTCACACCGGCAAACGGCGCCAGCCATTGCCGTACGAGGAGCTGACCGACAGGGAGCACCAGGTCTTCCAATTGGCCGCCGACGGGCTCAATAACCGGGATATCGCCGACCGTCTGGTCATCAGCGAGAAGACGGTGAAGAACCACATCGCCAACATCTTCTCGAAGCTTCAAGTCAACGATAGAACCCAGGCCGTGCTCTACGGTCTGCGCAAGGGGCTAGTCTCCATATCACCCGACGACGACTAGCCCCGCCGCCGCCCCCTTCTTTTCGGGCCGCCACTGTCGTTCCCGCGCAGCCTGCGCCCGCGTAGGCGGGTGGCGGGAATCCATCCCCCGTCCGCTAATTCCAGGCCGAGCCCCTTGTCTAGCGTACTGGATTCCCGCCTTCGCCGGAATTACGGGTCGGGTGGGGGAATGGCGAGTTGAGCGCGCAGGCATCATCGGACCAGGTGGCAGCGGTCGGTCGTCCCTTATCGATAGATCGGCCCATTGCGCCTCGGCCCTTCTGACGATGACGCAACATCTTTCGTTGGCGTATAGTTCAGCTAAGAAAGGGGCTTGGCATTGGTCCTGGTCATACATACGGAAAAGCTGACCAAGGACTATGGGACGAACCGGGCGCTCTCCGAAGTGGAATTGGAGGTGCGCGAGGGTGAGGTTTTCGGATACCTCGGCCCCAACGGCGCCGGTAAGAGCACGACGATCCGCATCCTACTCGACTTCATCCGACCGACGAGCGGCAGCGCCAACGTATTCGGCCTCGACTCGCGCGCCGACAGCGAAGAGATTCGGAGGAGGACCGCATACCTGCCCGGTGACGTGGTGATGTACGACCGGATGACCGGCGCGGAGGTCCTGACGTACTTCGCCAACCTTAGCGGAGGGGTCGACCAGCGCTATGTCGCGCAGCTGGCGGAGAGGCTCCGATGCGATCTGACCCAACCGATCAAATCGTTGTCCCGGGGCAACAGGCAGAAGATCGGTCTGGTCCAGGCGTTCATGCACCGTTCGGAGTTGATCATCATGGACGAGCCATCGAGCGGACTGGACCCTCTCATGCAGCAAGAGTTCTACTCGCTTGTAGAAGAGGTCAAGTCCGAGGGCCGGACCGTGTTCATCTCGTCACATATCATGCCCGAGGTGGAGCGTGTGTGCGACCGGGTGGGGATCATCCGGCAAGGCAAGTTGGTGACCGTAGAGGACATAGAGGTCCTGAAGGGTCGGGCACTCCACAGGCTCGAGTTTCACTTCTCGGAGCCAGTACCACGGGAAGGGTTTGTAGACCTTCCAGGGGTCCGCGACGTGACCGTAGAGGACACCGTCGTCTCCTGTACCGTCATGGGCAAGCCGGACGCTCTGATCAAGGCGGCCGCCCGATTCGAGGTCGTTAAGCTGGTCGCGCATGAGTCCAGCCTGGAGGACGTGTTCCTCTCGTACTACGGCGACGGTGAGACGGATGCTTAGCAACGTCTTCTTAAAGACACTGAGAGACCAGCGCAGGTCGATGGTCTGGTGGACCACCGGCCTGGTGGCTATTACGATGCTCACGGTCCTCTTCTACCCAAGCATCAAGGACTCCCCGGAGCTGGACGATCTATTGGGGGACGAAGACTCGATCATGCGGGCCTTTGTCGGTGACGTCCCCGACCTGACGTCGCCGGAAGGATTCCTCAACAGCCAGCTCTATTTCTTGCTGGCGCCCATTCTGCTGCTGGTGTTCGCCATCTCCGCCGGGAGCGGCGCGGTTGCGGGAGAGGAGGAGAAGGGCTCCCTCGATCTACTGTTCTCGCATCCGGTCCGGCGCGCAAGCGTCGTACTGCACAAACTCGCCGCCATGATCGTCGCGATTCTCGGGCTGTCTTTCGTCCTCTGGTTGACGGTGGTCGTCGGGGCGTTGATCGTGGACATGGACATCGGCATGGTGAGAGTGGCGGAGGCGACTCTCAGCGCAGCGCTGCTGGCCTCCCTCTTCGGAGCGCTGGCCCTCGCCCTGGGTTGCGCCACCGGCAAGCGAGGAATGACCATCGGAGTATCGGGCGCGGTCACGGTGCTAACGTATTTCATCAACGCCCTACGTCCGGTTGCGGACGCCATCGACCCGGCGAGATTCGTATCGCCGTTCTACTACTACATCGACGCCGATCCGATTAGCAACGGCCTCGACCCTGTACACGCCCTGGCGATGATGGCCGCGACGGTCCTCCTGGCACTGGCTGCTGTCGTTACGTTCGAGCGACGCGACATCGCCGTTTAGGCGGCGATCGGTACCACTGAGTCTTTGCCGTTCCGAGCCGGAACGCACTCCGGACTCTGCTTCCCGGTGATATAATCGCGCCGAGAACAATTTGCCCACGGACCTCCTAGCAGGACTCAACCCAAAGCAGCGCGAAGCCGTCGAGACGGTTGATGGCCCCGTTCTGATCGTCGCCGGGCCTGGAAGCGGCAAGACCAGGGTAATCACCCACCGAATCGCCTACCTCGTGCGAGTCTGCGGCGTGACGCCCTACCGCATCGCCGCGGTCACGTTCACCAACAAGGCCGCCAGAGAGATGAACCTTCGCCTGGCGCCCCTTCTGGGCCAGGCGGTGAGAGACCTCACGGCGGGTACGTTCCACTCGTTCTGCGCGATGGTACTGCGACGCGACGGGGACAGCGTCGGGCTAGACCGCAACTTTGCCATCTACGACGATCCGGACCAGATCGATCTCTTGAAGCGCAGCATGACCGAGGTAAACGTCGATCCCAAGCACTTCCACCCCAGGGCCGTCCAGTCGGCTATCTCAGGCGCCAAGAGCCAGCTTTTAGGGGTCGAGGGCTTCAAGGACAGGCGCGACAGCTATTTCGACGAGGTGGTCTTCAGGGTATACGAGCGCTACGAGGCGCTGATGACCCGCGTCGGCACGGTCGACTTTGACGATCTGCTAATGAAGACGTACCTGCTATTCGAGAACTTTCCGGACGTTGCGGACAAGTACCGGAACCGGTACGTCCATTTCATGATCGACGAGTTCCAGGATACCAACGTCGCACAGTACGCCATCGCCAGGCAGCTTTCCAGGGAGTCGCGGAACCTCTGCGTAGTGGGCGACCCTGACCAGTCGATCTACTCCTGGCGCAACGCCGATATTCGCAACATCCTCAGCTTCCAGACCGACTATCCCGAGGCCAAGGTCATCGCCTTGGAGGAGAACTATCGCTCCACTCAGACTATCCTCAACGCCGCACGAAGCGTGATCGCTGCAAACACCCAGCGAGTGGAAAAAGACCTGTGGACCAAGAACGGCCCCGGCGTTCCGATTACCGTTTTCGAGGGCTACGACGAGAAGGAGGAGGCCCAGTTCGTCATCAAGGAGATAGCGAACCTGACCAAGGACGCCAACGGCTCCGTGGACGGCCTGTATGCACTCGGCGACATCGCGGTCATGTACCGGGTGAATGCCCAGTCGAGGGCGCTGGAGGATGAGTGTCTGCGTTACGGTGTCCCTTACCAGGTCGTCGGAGGCCTGAAGTTCTACCTAAGGCAGGAGGTCAAAGACCTTACAGCCTATCTGAGACTGGCGGCCAACCCCCACGACGACGTTAGCCTCAACAGGGTCATCAACAGGCCTACACGCGGTATCGGCCAGCGCACCCTCGACGAGCTCATGCGGCTCGCCAGGGACGCCGGTACGTCGATGTACACGGCGATCGAAGGGCTTGCTACGAGTGGGGACGGCGCAGGCATCGAGTCCGTCGCACTCGCGCCCAGAGCGATCAGGGCGCTGACCGATTTCAAATCGCTGATCGACGGGCTGGCATCGGAGAGCGAGCGACTCAGCCTGATCGAGCTCATGGAGTTGGCTGTCGAACGAACCGGCTATCGCCGCCACCTGCTGGAAGATGACGAGCGCGGTGAGGAGCGCATCGAGAATATCCAGGAGTACGTGAATTCGGCCGGCGATTTCGCAGACCTCGAGGGGCGAGACGCGCTCAACGCCTTCCTTGAGAAGGTCAGCCTCGTCAGTGACGTGGACGAACTCGAAGAGAAGGCGGAGCTGGTGACCCTAATCACACTCCACCAGGCCAAGGGCCTCGAGTACCCAGTCGTATTCATGGTGGGCATGGAGGAGAAGCTCCTCCCACACTCCCGGTCCATGGAAGACCCGTCCGAGATGGAGGAGGAGCGCCGCCTCTGCTACGTTGGACTTACCAGAGCCAAGGAAAGAATCTACTTGCTCCGCGCGTTCAGGAGAGGCCTCTGGGGTCGGTCCGAGCCGACATTACCCTCGCGGTTCCTCAACGACATTCCCAAAGACCTGATCATCTCGCCAGTGCGCGGTAATTCGCGGTCCGCCGCTTCACCAGCCGTCAGATTAGGACCGGCCAGGACCCGCTTTGCGAACGGCGAACGGGCGCCAACGCCCCCGGTAGACTCCAACTCGCTACGCACCGGCGACAAGGTGCGCCATGCCAGCTTCGGCGAAGGCATCGTGATGAGCTCGAGCCGGTCCGGCGCCGACACCGAGTTGACCGTCGCATTCAAGGAGGGTCACGGCGTGAAGCGCCTCCTCAGGAGCTTCGCGCCTCTGGAGAAGGTCGATTAGTCCGGTCCCGCTGTTCGACCTCTATGCTATTATTACCGGCGGCAGCGAGCCCGCCTCCGGGGCCCATCATCTCAGTGCGCCTCCCTTTCCTCCCTCCCGCGCAAGGACTCGATTCGGATAGCGTATGCAGCCCCTGACAATGCCCGGGTTGATAGCCAGGAGACTAGCCAGCGACTGGAAGCTCCTCCTGAGCATCTTCCTGGGGATTATGGTCGCCACGGTGCTGATAGCCGGGGCCCCTATTTATGTCAACGCTCTCGACCGCCAGGGCGCCAATACGGCAATCGACAACGCGTCGGACTCGTTCCTTAACGTATTCGTGCACGGCCCCAACATCACGCTCGACGATGTTGGAATCGCCAGAGCTAACGCCTCGTTACAGGGCGCCTTGGACGAGCATCTTGACGGCGCGGTTCGAGGTGGAAGCAAGCAGATCCGGACGCCGATCTACCTGATCGGCCTGCCGAATCGGCCCTTGCCCAGTAATGCGAGTCGGATTGGAGACCCAACGCGGTCCGCACAGGTATCACAGGGCTACGCCTACAACATCGCCGACATCGACGAACACGTTGACTACCTGGACGGCTCTCCCGCGGGAGACACAACCAGCCAGGGACCTCTCGGACCCGTCGTAGAGGCGGTGGTGGGCCGTAGGACCGCCCTCATCTTCGACTTAGCCGTGGGCGACATACTCGAGATGGCGCCGACCCTGAGCAACCGAAGCCGGGTCTCGCTTCAGATCGTCGGCATCGTCGAACCCAAAGACCCTCAAGAAGAGTTCTGGCACGGGGCGGCCCAGGTCATCTTCGAGCCCTTGCCGCTGGAACCGACGCAGTCGGAAGAATTCGAGGTCGATCCCGAGGAGCCGCCGATCCCGATATTCGTTACTGAGAGGGCGATGATCGACGGCATCGGAAACGCATTCCCAAATACACTTATCACTGCCAACTGGATCATCTTCCTCGAAAGAGAGCGTCTCAAACAGTGGGGCACGTCGGACCTCCTCGACCGCATAAATGCCGTGGATGCGGCGCTCTCGCAGGCGGTCCCCGGATCGGCGCTGTTCACGGGAATTAGATCGCTCGTTCCGGAGTACGAACAGAGGAGCTTCTTCTCCAGGGTGCCGCTGGCACTGCTCCTGGCGGTCATGGTCATCACGGTCCTCTATTACCTGTCAATGATCGTCTCGTACCTGGTCCTGAGCCGTGAAGACGATGTCGCTTTGCTGCGAAGCCGTGGCGTCACCTCCCTTCAAATGCTCCGGTTATACGCCCTCGAGGGAGGAGCATTGACCCTCATTGCCGTTGCCGTGGCACCGCTCCTCGCCTACGGGGCCGTTGCGGGGGCGGGTAAACTGCCGGCTTTCGAGGACATCACGGGCGGGTCTATGTTGCCCGTAGAGTTCGCCTGGCTCCCGTTCGCGGTAGCGGCGGCGACCGGAGCTGTGGGGTTGACCATCTTCCTCGTCCCGGCACTTCTCGGCGCCCGGTCAAGCCTCGTGATGCACAAGCTCCGCTCATCGCGCCCGCCGTCGGTACCCCTCTTCCAGCGGTACTACCTCGACATCGGCCTGCTCGTACTCGGCGGGATCGTGTTCTGGGAGCTTCAGGACAGAGGCCAGATCGTGTCAGGTGGTCTGTTCGACGACGTTCAAGTCAACGAGGCGTTACTACTGGCCCCGGTCTTGCTTCTGGTCGCGGTGGCCCTTCTCTTCATGAGGTTCTTTCCCCTTTTCGTTCGCTTCATTAGCGGGGAGTCCGCCGCCATTTTGCACCTCGTGGCGGGCGCCGCGCTCATCTCACTGGCATCCGGAATCGTGCTGCGCGAGCTGAATGACGGCGACAGTTTTGGATGGCTGGTTCCCGTCCTACTTATTGCGGCTGCCGGAGGCCTCTACCGTGCGACTCAACGAGTCGATAGAATGCATCACGTGATCGCTGGCCTCGCCCTCCAGGCCCTCGCGGTGGCAATCTTCGTCTACAGAGAGCCCCTAGAGCCTTCAGAGTTGAGCTTCATCCCAACGACGGCTTTGATTGCACTGGTCCCGGCCCAGGTCCTATTTCTGGTATTTCAAAGGCTGGTCGGCGCAGCGCCCGTCTGGATAGCGTTGGCCCTCTGGCACATGGCACGAAACCCCCTCCAGTACAGCTGGCTCGTCCTGCTCCTAGTACTTGTGACCGGGCTCGGGATCTTATCGACAACGGTTGGTGGGACCCTGGTCCGCAGCTATGAGGACCGAATAAAGTACGATGTCGGCGCCGACCTTCGAGTGAGCGGGCTTCCGCAGAACTTCGTCGGACGCAGCCGGGACGAGCTCAAGGAGATCTACCAGACAATCCCAGGGGTAACGTCGGTCTCCTTGGGTTATAGGGGTGACGGCGTCGTGGGGGCCACATCTGGGGGGAACCGCTTCCAGCTTCTCGCGGTGGAATCAGAGGACTTCCCGTACCTCGCCTGGTACAGAGACGACTTTTCAGCCCGGCCTCTGCCGGGCGTCATGAAAAGGCTGTTGCCCCAGGAGTTGAATGCTCCGGTCAAGATCCCCGAGGATGCGAGAACCCTCGGATTGTGGGTCAAGCCGGGCGACGAATACGCAGGGCTGTTTCTTTGGGGCATCCTATCAGACGTCCACGGGGGGATATCTACCGTCACCTTCGGAGAGATGGGCGGGCCAGAGTGGAAGTATTTGTCCGTGGAAATCCCGGTCCGGATCGATCAGCCTCTGCGCCTCGAGTCGCTCCAGATCTTCGAGAGGGTCTTCGGCCCGTCAGGTACAGCGGGCACCATGCTTATGGATGATATCCAGGTCACCGTCGGCCCTGAGCGAGAGGTTGTCGTTCTAGATGATTTCGAAGGCGAGTCGAAGTGGACAGCCCTGGCTACTTCAATGATCTCGTCCGACCGCGTCGTGGCAAGCGGGCAGGACGTACACAACGGCGAGCGTTCGGGCGTCTTCACTTTCGGTAAAGATACGGACCGCGGAATCAGGGGGTTCTACCGCAGCCCCACTGGCGGACCTCTGCCTGTGGTGGTTAGCTCGTCCTTCATGGGACAGTCCGCCGCAGGCCTTGGAGATAGGCTCATCCTTGGATTCCAGGGCCGGCTGATCCCGGTAGTGATCCGGGAGGTCGTGGAGTACTTTCCTACGCTCAACCCTCGGACGGCCGGATTCGTGCTGGTCGACCTCGAAGCGCTTGTAAGACACGTCAACGTAGTGAGCCCGATTGGCGGAGCGATCGCCCCGAACGAGCTATTCATCGCGGAGGCCAGTGGATCAGGGACCTCGGTACGCGACACGGTCATAGGCCTCATTGGATCCGACCACCTTGTGAGACATCGGGACTCGCTGTTGGAGTCTGTCAGGCTCGACCCACTGGTGACCGCCGGTTGGAAGGCAATGGTGTTCGTATCCCTGGTCGTAATCCTCTTCACCGCCGGGCTCGGATACATCACTTATCTATTAGAGTATGCGGGCCGCAGCCGCAGCGAGATGGGTTTTCTACGCTCTCTCGGCCTGTCCCGGAAACAGGTGACCGGGCTCCTCAGCCTCGAGCATCTGGTAATTGTCTTTATCGGGCTGGGGCTCGGCACGTGGGCCGGCTTTCAGATGAGTGACCTGATGGTCTCTTCCGTGGCGGTCACTGAGACCGGCGACCATGTCGTCCCCCCGTTTGTGCGGGTAACGGACTGGAAAGTTCTGACTGCGGTCTATGCTGGGCTGTTGGGCATCTTCCTGGGAGCTCTGTACGTTCTCACGCGCTCGATGGCCGGTCTGGACCTCCACAAGATAGCAAGAGTCGAGGGCAGCTGATTCGGTGTTGATCTCTCAGCCGGCCAAACATAAGCAAGCGGCATCCCGCAGATGATTTCCAAACTCGCGGCCGCCTGGCCTCTTCTGGTCAAGAGGAGCATCGCCCACTGGCGACTTCTATTGTCAGTCGTGATCGGCGTGCTCATGGCCTCGGCAATGATGGCGGGAACGGTCATTTACTTCGAGGCTCTCAGAGAGCTTGCGCTGGAGAGTTCCGTCGCCAAGCTCACGTCCAGAGAGGCTGACGTTCTCGTAAAGGCCGAGAGGGGCCCCACCACAGTCGAGGAGTACGTCAAGGTCGCTAACGCCGTTGTCAATGAGGCGAGCGCCCGGGTCCAATGGATGCTCCGAGGCAGCAAGCGGGGAGGAAAAACGGCCACCTTCTTTTTGTCCCAGACGGGGCAGGAAGGCGACGCCGGCGACGACAACGCCCGCGCCTTCTTCGCCTTCCTGCCAGAGTTCGCAGACTACGCGTCGTTGGGCCCGCTCGGCCGAATGCCCAGCGACGAGGCGCAACTGCCCGCGCCGGGCACGCCGCTCGAAATCGAGGCCATTATCCCCATTGAGGCCGCCGACCTGTTCGGACTTGTCGTCGGGGACCGGCTCTCTGCCGTGCCGTTCTGGGAAGAGAAGGTCCCTTACGCTGACGTGACGATCACCGGCATATTCGAAAGAAACAACCCGGACGATGCGATCTGGCATATGGCCGACACGGTCTTCGCCGCCGCGACGTCTGAGAGCTTTCGTACAGTGCCTTTTTATCTCTCCGAGCAGAGCTACATGGCCGTACTCGGGGCCACGTTCACTGACATGGACAGCACCTATGTCTGGCTTCTCGACGTAGACACAGGCCGTCTGAACGCCGAGAACGCCGCCCAAGCCTTTTCCGGCCTCAGGCTGCTGGAGAGAAGACTCTCACCTGTGCTGTTCAGCTACCGGCAGATCACTTCGCTCGACGAGGCGATCGACGAGTACGATCGCAGGTTGTTCTTTTCCAAGGTGCCGATGTTCGTCGTTCTTGTGTTGATGGCCTCGGTGATTCTTTACTACGTGGTCACGCTGTCTTCGCTCCTCGTAGAACAACAGCGGTCCGAGATCGCACTGCTTCGAAGCCGGGGGGCGACATCGAGACAGATACTCGGGGTCTTCGTCCTTGAGGCTGGTGTAATCTCACTGACGGCCATTGTGGTCGGGCCGCTGCTAGCGGCAGCTGTTATAGGCTTCCTGGGGTACACGCCGGCGTTCTCCGATCTGAGTGGCGGAGACATGATGACGGTCAGCCTATCGAAGGGCGCGTTCGGAATGAGCGCTCTCGGTGGCATCCTGAGCTTCGCAGCGCTCATAATCCCGGCCGTGCAGGCGTCACGCATCGGTGTAATCGGGCATCGCCAACAGGTCTCACGGCCGAACACGCAGCCGTTCTTCCAGCGCTATTACCTTGACGTGATGCTCCTGGTGATAGGCGTACTTCTCTTCAGAGAAATGAGGGAGCAGGGTTCGGCGATCACCAGGGACGTTTTTGGGGCAGCGGCTGTCGACCGCCTGCTCTTGGCCGTACCCGCGCTAATCCTGGTTGCATCTGGAATGGTGCTGCTCCGGCTATTCCCGCTGATGATGACCCTGGGCAGCCGCTTGCTATCACCCATTCTGCCGGCGGGCGTTGTGCTCGGAGTCTGGCAGATGGCGCGAAATCCCACGCACTACGCACGTCTTTCACTACTGCTCATTTTGATGGCAGGTCTTGGAATCTTTGTGGCCAGCTTCGGAGGCACGCTGGAGCGGAGCTTCGTCGATCGCGCCAAATACTCCTCCGGGGCAGACGTCAGATTACAGGGACTCATCCTCAATAATCAGGGGGCAAGCAGGCCCGTCATCGACGGCTACATGCGACTTCCAGGTGTTGACGAGGTCAGCCAGGTCTATCGAGGAACCGGCACGGACCTCTCGAGGCTTCTGGGCGAGTTCTACACCATGCTGGCGGTCGATGCCGACCGATTCGCCGATGTCGGATACTTCCGTGGTGACTTCACCGGCAAGCCCGCGGACGAACTGCTAGAAAGCATCGCAGGCTTCGAGGGCCCTCCAGGGCTTCCTTTGGGCGCAGACGCCAGTCAGCTCCTGGTCAGGGTCATGGTCGATAGGCCGCAGGAATCGATCGAACTTACCGCCCGGGTCAGAGATGCGAACGGAAGGTACTTCAGCAACTGCCTCGGCACATTGAACTTCGAAGGGTGGCAAGAGAAGTCGTCGGACCTCGCCCGTCCTCGAAACTGCTTCGGAGGCGTCTCGAGGCTCAGACCCACACCACCGCTCACGCTGGCCTCAATCACCGTGCACGAGCGTAACGGCCAGAAAAAACTCGCTCCCGGATCTGTGGCGATTGCAGACATTAGAGTGCGGACCGTTAGTAACGACGTGGTCACGGTGGAGGCGTTCGACGATGTGTCGGGCTGGAGCGTGATGCGAGTGGCGCCACAGTCGAAAACCGACGCCATTCAGTCCTCTGGCGCGGGTCCGGACGGCGATTCCGGGGCAGCGGTGTTCGCCTGGACCGGGGGCAGCGGCGTCGTTAGCAGAGGCATCTATCTGGGACCGCCGATGCAGCCGGTGCCAATCCTTGCCAGCGAGACGTTCCTCAATGTCACGGACCATGAGAAGGGCGAGGCATTCGAGGTGTCCGTGGGCGGGCACCGCGTGATGGTGACGGTGGTCGATACCTTCGACTACTTTCCTACTCTCAACACACTAGACCGGCGGAGGGGGTTTCTAGTCGCCGACATTTCGTCGCTGGCAGCGGTAGTCAACCTCGAGACGACCACCTCCGACTTCAAGCCGAACGAGATGTGGCTATCTACCGACGGAGATGAGGGCGAGAAGGCGCGTCTGCTGCAACAGGTAGGCCAGGACATTCCGTTCGCGAGCGCGATCGTGCACGATCGCGCTCGGGCCTTGGCGGCCTCGCAGGTCGATCCTCTGGTGAAAGCCGGATGGAGAGCTCTGCTGTTTGTCGCCTTCTCCGCGGTGCTGATACTGAGCGTCGTCGGCTTCCTGCTCCACGCCTACGTTTCGTTCCGCAACCGGGCGGTCCAGTTTGCGCTCCTCAGGACTATCGGGTTCTCAATGAAGCAGCTAATCGTACTTGTTTGGCTTGAGCAGGCCCTCGTAATCGTCGTGGGACTTGCGCTGGGTACGTGGATGGGAGGTCGTCTGGGAGCGATTATCATGCCATTCCTCGGCAACGACGACAGCGGCGGAGAGGTACTCCCGCCGTTCGTGCTGGAGGTAAACTGGCCCACTCTGCTGGCAACCTATGCAGCGATGGGCACGGTCTTCGCCCTCATCATCGTAGCTGTGATATTCTTCATCAGAAGAATCTCGCTTCAGCGCGTTCTACGGCTAGGCGAGATGTAACCGCACGCGAGGCATATGACTTACGTAAGCAAGCCGGTCCATATCCTTTGCCAGGACCTCTTCAAGATCTACAAGGTGGCCGACCTCGAGGTTGTCGCACTCCGAGGCCTGGACTTCAACGTGGACCAAGGCGAGGTCGTTGCAATCGTGGGCGCCAGCGGGAGCGGCAAGAGCACGCTGTTGAATATCCTCGCCGGCTACGACACGCCGTCGGCAGGAGGGGTGTCGGTAGGGGGTACGGACCTCCTGAGGATGACGTCGAAGGAGATCGAGCATTACAGGCAGAGCCAGGTAGGTTTCGTCTGGCAGCAGACCAGCCGGAACCTGTTTCCGTACCTTTCGACCATCGACAACGTATCACTGCCGATGATGCTTACCAACCTGCCCGCTGAGGAGCGGCGGACCCGAGCCACCGATCTACTTCGTCTCGTGGGTCTAGAGCATCGGATGGCCCACACGCCCGAGAAACTCTCCGGCGGTGAGCAGCAACGTGTAGCAATCGCTATTGCCCTAGCCAACCATCCTCCTCTACTTCTTGCCGACGAGCCCACCGGTGAGCTGGATGACGCCACCGCAGCCGAGATCCTCGATCTGTTCGGGGTGGCCAATCAGGAGTTGGGGACCACGGTCCTGATCGTCACCCACGATCCGGATATCGCCTACAAGGTCGGTCGAGTGGTTATGATCAGGGACGGCAAGATGTCCACCGAGATCCGAAGGAAAATTACGTTCACGAGGGTGTCCGGGCACGCCGACTCGGAGCAGGAGTTGGATGAATACGTCCTTGTGGACGGCAGCGGAAGGGTCCAGATTCCCAGAGAGCTGCTGGACCAGTTGAAGATCACCGGCAGGGCTCGGGCCCAGATCGAAAACGGAAAGGTCACGCTAACTCCAGATGGATAGGCCTAAGAGATCTCAACGTCTAGTGGCGACCGTCGACCTCCATCGCTCTTACTTTGTCGGCTCGGAAGAAGTGAAAGCCTTACGGGGAGTCAACCTCGTAGTGCGGCCAGGGGAGTTCGTCGCCGTGGTCGGCAGATCGGGCTCGGGGAAGACGACGCTGCTGAACATTGTGGCAGGCCTCGATAGGCCAGACTCCGGGCAGGTGCTGTTCCAGGAGCGAGATGTCGCGCAGATGACCGAGTCGGAGCTAACGGAACTCCGCCGTCACGAGCTTGGTTTCGTCTTCCAGTCCTTCGGCCTGCTGCCATTGCTGTCCGCGTTCGAGAACGTGGAGCTCCCGCTGCGCATCTCCGGGGTCGGAGCCAAGGAGCGTAACCAACGTGCCCGAGAGGCGCTCGACATGGTCGGGCTCTGGCCTAGGTCGCGCCATCGTCCGTACGAACTGTCGGGAGGAGAGCAACAGCGGGTTGCCATCGCCAGGGCAATCGTCAACCGGCCGCCGCTACTTCTGGCCGACGAGCCCACAGGAGAGTTGGACTCAGTCAACGCTCGCGCCATCTTCGGCCTCTTCAAACAGATGGTGAAGGACCAGGGGATTAGCGTACTGGCAGCCACTCACGACTCGACCTTGCTTGCCATGGCCGACCAGGTCAAGGAAATGCACGACGGCTCGCTCATCGACCATGTGGTGCAGAAGGGCCGCTTCAGGGGCTAAGGGCCCTCACCCCTTCGACAAGCTCGGGGCAGGCTTGGTGGACTATCCGTCAACTGAAATCGACGCTGTCCGGTCCTCTCCATACGCCCCCACCTGTACTGTGACTGTGC
>JAQBTI010000292.1 GCA_027624995.1 Chloroflexota bacterium | reverse complement strand
CCAGGCCTATGGGGCTCTGCAGCTCGTCGGCCCCGACCTGTCCGACCCGGTCCATACCGACCTTGAGCGTCACGTGCGCAGTAACAGCCAGGGCCACGACGCAGGCAAGCGCCGCTACAGAGCCGATCATGAGGCCACTCTACCTACCACCATCCCCGGCAGCCTGCCACCCGGCCCTCAGAGTCACGACCACCGACATGAAGAGCAGCTTGACGTCCAGCCACGGAGACATCTTTTTCATGTAAATGGTGTCGTAGCGAAGCTTGTCCTTCGGCCTAGTGGCGTACCGGCCCCTGACCTGGGCCAGACCGGTAAGCCCCGGTCGGAGATCAAGCCGTCTCACAAAGCCTGGCGTCTCTCTCGCAAACTCGTCTGCCAACTCGGGCCTCTCCGGTCGCGGCCCGACAAGACTCAGGTCACCCTTCCACATGTTGATTACCTGGGGAAGCTCGTCCAGCGCCCTCGCCCTCAGGAAGCGGCCTACTCGAGTGACGCGGGGGTCGTCGTCAGCCGCCCAAACGGGGCCCGTCAATGACTCCGCGTTAGGTACCATGGACCTGAACTTGAAGAGGCGAAACACCCTTCCACCGCGGCCGACGCGGAGCTGCGTGTAGAAGACCGGCCCGCGGTCCTCCAGCCAGATGGCCAAAGGGACCAGTGTCCAGAGCAACAGGAAGACCGGAGACAACGCCACGTGGACTACTACGAGTACGGCCAGGTCGAAAGGTCTCTTGTACCAGTCTCTCCGGCCGATCGTCGTCTCTGCGTCCTCGGTCAGGGCCGACTCCATTTCAGACTCAGCAACCGACCTCGTCACGGGCGAGTCACTAGCCATTCGCGCCGGCGGCGACGACAGCGGCAGCGCTCGGCACGCCCCGATTGGCGCCCAGTGCGTTTCGTGTGTCCACGATAATGCCGGCGCTCCGCCTGACCTCAGCCCAGTCGAAGTCAGTGTGGTCCGTCACTATGACGACGCAGTCCGATTCGACCAGTCCCCTTCCCAGTTGTGGACGGTCGATCGAGGTGAGTCTGAATGTCTCCGTTACCACCTCGGGTACATGTGGATCAAAGTAAGTTACCGATGCCCCCTTGCCCCGGAGATGCTCAATGATGTCCAGGGCAGGGGACTCTCTGGTGTCAGGGACATCTCTCTTGTAGGCGACTCCGAGAACCAGGATGTTCGAACCTTTGACTGCCTTACCCGCGTCGTTAAGCGCGTCTTGGGTCTTGGCAACCCAGAACTCAGGCATGGCCAGGTTGATCTCCTCGGCAAGCTGAATGAAGCGCGCGTTGTAGTTCAGCGTCTTCAGCTTCCACGCGAGATACTGCGGATCGACCGGGATACAGTGTCCGCCGAGTCCGGGCCCAGGATAGAAGGGCATGAACCCGAACGGTTTGGTCTTGGCCGCGTCGATAACCTCCCAGACGTTGATTCCGAGGCGGTCGCACATGATGGCCACCTCATTGACCAGGGCTATATTGGTGGCCCGGAAAGTGTTCTCAAGCAGCTTGACCATCTCAGCCACCATCGGCGACGAGACCGGAACCACCTGGTCCACGACGCACTCGTAGAGAGTCCTGGCGACCTCTGTACACTCCGGCGTCACTCCGCCAATAACCTTGGGAGTGTTGAACAGCGTCCAGTCGGACTGCCCCGGATCAATCCGCTCCGGCGAAAATGCCAGGAAGAAGTCCTTACCCACCACCAGCGACTGTTCTCGGGCGCGTTCTAGGGGCGGCAATACCAGCTCCAGGGTCGTTCCCGGGTACGTCGTGCTCTCGAGAACGATCAGCATGCCCGGGGTGATCCTCTTGGCAATCTCATGGACGGCGGACAGGATGTAGGATACGTCCGGGTCCTTGGTCTTGCTGAGGGGGGTGTGCACGCAAATAACAACCGCGTCGGCCTCCCTCAGGGCCTCGTAATCGGTGGTCGCGACCAGTCTGCCTGGACCGTCCCCAGCGATGGCCCGGGCGAGCTGTCTCTGGGGCACATCCTGGATGTATGACTCCCCCGCATTGATCGAGCCGACCCGCGCCCGGTCGAGATCGATCCCCGTGACCTCGAAGCCGGCTTCGGCGAACAGCACCGCCAGCGGAAGGCCCACGTAGCCCAGTCCGATGACGGATACGTTTGCTTGCCTGCTGCTTATTTTGTCTGCTAAGTCCATATTGTCATGCCTGCGTTGTGGGTCGAGACAGTCTGATGATTCTGTAATTCGGCACGGCTTCGCCCTCCTGGGGCTCACGCCAGGCCGACCTGTGTCGCTGCAGGACCCGTCGGAGCGTAGGCTACGACAACGGGATCCGTTTTCCCCGCCGGTCTAGCTAGGTGCCTAGGGCGGGGGTGGGGCCGAAACCGCGAATCCAGCGGCCCCCGCCTCGCGTTCTACGAGGCCTGCGGCCCCTTGGGGCGACTCCCGATTCACCGTCGATCGCCCTGATGTCGTGCCAGGGGACATCGGACGGTATCTGCCTGCCCATAAACTCGAGGAGCACCCGGACTCTCGAGTCCGGGGACTTGGGCTCCTCCAACACGCGCGCCAGACTTTCGATTTTTCCCGAGACCACCCTTACGGTCTGGCCGGCCTTGAACCTCGTCCAGAGACCTCCACCACCGTCGATGGCCTCGACACGCTCGACCAGCTCGTGGACTACTTCGTCGGGCACTGTGGGAATGTGACCGTCGACCCGGACCCAACCCATCACCCCCGGAACGAGATTGACTACCGGCCACACATCGTCGTCGGTATGGAGACGTATGAAGAGGTACCCCGGAAATAGAGGGACCTTTGGCTGCCGGGTACCGGGCTGAGGAACCACGACCTCCGGGAAGAAGACCTCGAAGCCCTGTCGGGCCAAGTTCCCGGCGGCAATGTGATCGCTCTGTGGCTTCGTCCTGAGGACGTACCAGGCTTTAGACATTCGCCTGCCTCGTCTTCGCCGGTGGTGGGATCTCATTCGGCTCCCTCCGGAACAGGCGCCATCGACCTTTGTAGAAGCGCCACGGCCCTTCCCGATGGCAGACCTCCAGCTTGGAGTTCTTCCAGCCTCGACGGCACCTCGGTCATGTGTGCGACCAGAACAATGGCGTAGTCCTCGGCAGCCACCTGATCAAGGCCCCAGACAGGCTGACCCAAGAAGTTCTTCTCCCCCTGTTCCCGATCGAAGAAGTCTATCTTGGCGACGCCCAACTCTCTCAATGCCAGGTAAATCATCTCCGCGAACTCGGTCGTGCCGTAGATAGCGACCCTCGAGTCGGTATCGATATCGAGAGCTGCAAGCTCGGTCCGAAGCAGGTTCCTGACTCGCCGGTAGTGGTCGACAAACCGCTCGATATAGGCGAGGGTCAACTGCACTTTATGGGCGATCCCCGCTGGTGTAAGGACGTATACCCACCGCTTCCAACCTACGCGCGACGCCCGGATGTAGCCCTTTCGGACCAAGGTGCGGACCAGTAGATTGGCGACACCGAGCGCGACGTTCAACTGGCGTGCGAGGTAGCGCTGGCTCACCTCTGGCCTGGACTCAACCTCTTCGAGAAGCCTCAACTCGCGGTATCCCTCACCTTCAAGATTACGCTCGAGGCTACGCTGCTGCGGCTCTTGGTTCGCCACCATAACTATCAGGGCCTCACTAACCGCTTCATTGAGTTCATAGAGCTAGCTCTATTGTCGCGTTCACTATCCGAACGTACATTGTCCATTGCATGAACGCACTCTGTCAAGTACCGGATCGCGTACTAGCGCATCTGTCCTAGAACTCCGGCCTAGAATTCAAGACTAGACGCTTTCCACTAGATATCCCG
>JAQBTI010000291.1 GCA_027624995.1 Chloroflexota bacterium | reverse complement strand
ACCAGCGGATACGACCCGGTCCCTTGACTCTATCTACTGTATTGATCGACGGATACTGATTTGCGCATTTCTGCATCGAAGCTCCGAATAACAGACTTGGGACGGCGACAGGCCACAGGCAACCCCGCACCGGCCCGCCGAAGATTGATCACTGCAGCCCTATCCATCTGCTTGCTACTTCTCCTCGCCTGCTCCGGACTGTCGACCCCCGACGGTTGGTCAGGAGGAACCCTAGTCGGCGGGGTGCTGTACATAGGGACAGAGGAAGGTCAGCTCGTCGCCCTTGACAAGAGGACCGGGGAGAAGCTCTGGCTCTTCGATCTTCTTGGAGAGGAGAGAGACCGCGCAATTTATGGCTCACCAGCGCTCAGCGGAGACACACTCTACGTCAGCGGATACGACGGGCTACTATACGTCTTCGACGTAGGCAAGAGTAATGACCCGCTGGCCTGGAACGACCCCGTCCTTCGCGATAGTCAGGAGGTCAAGGACCTTCTGGAGACGGAGCCCAAGCACATCGTGTCTGGTCCCGTTGTAGCCGATGAGGACTGTTCCGACATGTCGGAACGGAACGTGCCATGTCAAATCGTCATGGTCGGCTCGGACGACGGCAACGTATACACCTTCGAAGTAACCTTCGATGATGAGTTCGACGCCTCGATAAGAGAGCTGAGGCGATTCCCTACCGGAGACAAGGTCTGGTCGACGCCGGCCGTGGCCAATGGCGTTGCCTATTTTGGCTCGCTGGACCACAAGGTCTACGCAGTTCGAGTAGATGACGGGACGCTCCAATGGGAGTTCGAGACGGATGGTGGGGTCGTTGCGTCGCCGCTAGTCATCGACGGACGGGTCTACGTTGGCTCCTTCGACCGCACGTTCTATGCGATTGACGCCGTGTCCGGTGACGAGGTGTGGCGTTTCACCGGAGCCAACAACTGGTATTGGGGCGCGGCAGTCGCCGGCGGAGATGCTATTTTAGCCCCCTCCCTTGACGGCATTCTCTACGCTCTGGAACCCAGCACTGGAAGCCTCCGATGGATAGTCCCGACGGCTGAGCGCATCGTGGGCGCTCCAGCTCTCGTATCGGAGATGGTCGCGGTTGCGTCGGACGATGGGCGGGTTCTGGTTGCCAGCTTGGAAGACGGGGACGTCAAAGGGTTCTGCACGATCGAGAAAAAGATCAGGACACCGTTGACCTCCGAAGACGGGGTCGTGTACCTCGGCGCTCGCGACAATACCATCCGGGCACTGTCGGTCAGCCGATCGGGCGACCTCGACGAGAAGTGGGCTTACATGGCCAAGGACGCGAACCGCGTGGGTGGCTCCGCATGCTAGACCTCATCGGCACGATATGGACCACTTTGATCATCGAGCCGATGATCAACAGCCTGGTGCTGCTATACGCGGTCCTCTTCAGCAACTTCGGTTTCACCATCGTGGCCTTCACCATCCTCATCCGCTTGGCCATGTTCCCTTTGACCGTGAAGCAGAGCCGCGCGCTCAAGTCCATGACGGCGCTCCAGCCCCGGCTCAAAGAGATTCAGACCAAATACGCCGACGACCGGGAGCGCCGGGCGTCCGAGACCATGAAGGTGTACAAGTCGGGCGGGGTTAACCCCCTCGGGTGCCTGGGTCCGATGATCATTCAGCTCCCTATCTGGATCGGGCTTTATCGGTCGATCCTCCAGACACTCCCTTCGACCCCCGAGAGCCTGGTCGGGCTCTCCGACCATCTCTACTCATGGGTCCCTTGGGTACACGAGGTCGTCCCACTAAACAGCTCGTTCCTGTGGTTGGACCTGGCCGTCCCGGACCCCTTCTTGCTCCCGGTCCTTGTGGGCGCGTCGATGTTCATCATGCAGAAGATGACGACGATGCCCAGCGCCGACCCACGGCAGCAGTCGACCAACCAGATGATGCTCTGGATGATGCCGGTGATGTTCGGGTTCTTCACGACGACCTTCCCCAGCGGGCTGGCGGTCTACTGGATTGTTTCCAACGTCGTCGGCGTGGTAATGCAGGGCTTCATAACCGGCTGGGACCCCTTGAAGTCCCTAAACCCGCTAAAGCGCCCGGCCGAGACAGAAGTGGCCCCCGCAATCGTTTCTACAGCGGAGGAGACGGAAGATTATGAAAGAGATCGAGACGACAGCCAAGACAACGGACGAAGCGGTCGAGCTCGCCCTAAGGGAGCTGGACGCAGATCGGGCCGACGTCGAAATAGACGTCGTTAGCCGTGGCAAGGCAGGGCTGTTCGGCATCGGCGGTGAGCCCGCACGGGTCCGCGTAAGACTGCTGGAGGCCCCGAACGAGGTAGTCTCCGCTACCACCGACGTTCTGACCAATTTGCTCTCGAAGATGGGCGTCTCAGCGATGGCGAACCTGAGGCAAGTCCACAGTGAGGAGCTAGACGGTCCGGTCTTCGAGGTCGAAGGCGAAGACTCGGGACTCCTCATAGGCCGCCGCGGCGAGACTCTAAGAGCCCTGCAGTTCCTCGTGAAGTACATCGCCAGCAAGCGGGTAGAGACCAGGGTCAACGTGATGGTCGATGTTGAGGGGTACCAGGATAGACGCTACAAGTCGCTGACCGGTCTGGCAGAACGGGTTGCACAGAACGTTGTTCGCTCGGGTCGCTCCATCACGCTCGAGCCTATGCCCGCCAATGAGCGTCGGGTAGTCCACATGGCATTGTCAGAACATCGGCAGGTCGCGACCGAGAGTATGGGCACCGGCGACTCCCGCCAGGTGGTCATTTACCTGAAGGAACAGGAGCAGCCGGAAAACCTCCCGTGACCCCTGAATTCCTGACGGTGGGGCACGTTGCTTGGGACCAGATAGCGCGAGGATCCACGCTCGGGGGCACCGCCGCCTATGCGTCGATTACCGCACTCCGGATGGGCCTGCACCCCGCTCTCGTAACCAGCCATTCGACTGACCTGGATCCGGCCCTCGTCCTGCCGGGCGTCCGCGTACACTCCGTTCCGTCCGCACAGACGACATCGTTTCGAAATACGTACGTCGATGGCGTGCGTACCCAGCTACTAACGGCCGTCGCCGAGCCGCTGACAGAGGCAGACGTGCCCGATGAGTTCCTGGCGGCGCCGCTCGTCCTGCTCGGCCCGCTCACCGGTGAGGTTACCGCGGGTCTAGCGCGAGCGTTTCCGACATCCGAGGTGCTGGCTTGTCTCCAGGGATGGCTCAGAGTACGCGGCGAAGGGGATGTGGTCCTGCTGGCCGACTGGGAAGGCACTGAGGTGCTACCTGCTGTCTCCGCGGCAGTGGTCTCGGCAGAGGATGTTCCCGACCCCACCGCAGTCGACCGATGGAAGACGATGGTACCGGTGCTTATAGTAACAGAGGGCGGCGCTGGCGCGCGGGTCCATCACCGGGGCGCATGGCACAGAATCGAGCCCCACCCGGCCCAGGAAGTGGACCCGACGGGCGCGGGCGACGTGTTCGCCGCTGCGTATCTGGTCCGGTACGGCGAGACGTCGGACCCGCTGGAGTCGGCCAAATTCGCCGCCTGCGCGGCCAGCTTCTGCGTCGAGGCCCACGGCACGGCGGGCATCCCTAGCCGGAAGCAGGTCGAGGAGCGGCTGGCCGCGGCCGGGCACTGATCCTCTCCCGAAATGGGCTTTGCGCCAAAAGTCGAAATGCATGGCGGTGGTTCGACAAGCTCACCACGAACGTAGCTTCAAATCCACCGTTCGTCCTGAGCTTGTCGAAGGGCAATTCACGCTACGCGGCACTTGCTGAAATGCGTAGCAAAGTTCTAATAGGCGGTGCCAACGGCGTGCCGATTATCGCAGGCGT
>JAQBTI010000290.1 GCA_027624995.1 Chloroflexota bacterium | reverse complement strand
CCTTCTCCTGGTTCTTCTGGGCCTTTCCGGCCCGGTCGCGGCCTACTTTTTGCCCAACGTAAGTGCTCAGGGCCGTCAAGTCGCCGTAATCGAGATCGATGCCATTGACCCGATCTCGGCCGGTTTCCTGGGCCGAGGGATTGATCTCGCGGCCGATGAAGGCGCCCACCTGATCGTCATCCTGTTGGATACGCCCGGAGGGTTCCTGGACTCCACGCGGGATATGGTGGAGAAGATCCTCGCCTCGGAAGTCCCGATTGTCGTCTTCGTAACTCCACCCGGAGCGCAGGCCGCGTCCGCCGGTACCTTCATCACTGCCTCGGCCCACGTCGCCGCCATGTCCCCAACCACCAACATCGGCGCGGCGTCGCCTGTGGGGCCAAGTGGCGAGGACCTGCCCGATACATTGGAGTCCAAGGCGATTCAGGATACGGCTGCCTTCATGCGGAGCATCGCTGAGCAGCGCGGGCGAAACAGCGAGGCCCTCGAAGATACGGTGTTACGGGCGACGTCTTATTCCGCCTCGGAGGCCCTGGACAAGGGCATCATCGACCTGATTGCGAAGGACCTCGACGATCTCCTCTCACAGCTTGACGGGAGGACCATTGAGATGGACCGTGGCGACCATGTCCTGGAAACGAATGGCCTGGAAGTCAGGAAGATTGGCCGAAACCCGGTTGAGCGTTTCCTGGGCCTCATCGCAGACCCCAACATCGCCTTCCTGCTAGTCAGTCTTGGGGGTATTGGGCTGATCGTGGAGTTGTGGAACCCGGGACTCTTCGTGCCCGGTGTAGCGGGTGTAATCGCCCTGGGGCTCGGTTTCGTCGCGCTGGGAAACCTCCCCGTCAACTGGGTTGGGGCAGGCCTCTTGATGCTGGGGATCGCGCTATTTTTCGCGGAGCTTCAGGCACCGGGGATAGGCGTGTTCGGCGTCGCCGGCGGGGTGTGCTTCGTTCTAGGAGCGTTCCTGCTATTCGGAGACACGAGCGCGCCCGGCGTCGAAGCTCCCAGCGTCAAAGTGAGCATCTGGGCGATCCTGGGCGTAAGTGTCATTCTGGCGGCATTCCTGCTAGCCTTAGTCAGACTGGCGCTCCAGTCTAGGCGGTTGAACTACCCGACCCAGATCGACAGCCTGGTGGGCAAGACGGGGGTCACGACAACGGAGTTGAGGCCGCGAGGCACCGTACAGGTCGCCAGTGAGATGTGGAGCGCCGTTTCCGATTCGGGTCAGCCTATCGATGAGGGGGAGGAAGTACTGGTGTTGGAAGTGGATGGGCTCACTTTGAAAGTGTTCAGGGCCAACGAGCCTACCGAGTAAGGGAGGAGAGACTGTGCTACCGTATATCGCCATCGTCAAGCAGTACGAGCGCCTGGCCCTGTTCACGCTGGGGAAGTACTCAGGCCTGCGACAGCCGGGCATACAGTTGCTGTTCTGGCCCTTTCATCAGACCAAGAAGATCGACCTTCGAGAGGATGTCTTCGACATTCCCAGTCAGACAGTCATCACCTTGGACAACGCACCGATAGGCATCGACTTCCTCGTGTATCTCCGAGTCATGGAGCACGAGGCACACAAGTCGGTCCTGAGTGTTGTCGGATACCAGAGCGCGGTGGTGGGAATAGCGACCACGACCCTTCGCGCCGTGATCGGCAAGATCTCGCTGGATGAGGTGCTATCGCAGAGGGAGCGCATCAACGAGGAGCTCCGCTCTGAGCTGGACCAGGTGACCGAGCGCTGGGGCATCAAGGTGACGCAGGTCGAGATCAGGGAGGTGGAGCCCGCCCGCGACATCCAGGAGGCGATGAACCGACAGATGGCTGCGGAGCGCGTCCGCCGCGCTGCGATTATCGAAGCCGAGGGCATGCGGCAGGCTGCTATCACAGTGGCCGAAGGCCAGAAGCAGTCCGAGATACTGAAGGCTGAGGGCGCTCGGCAGGCCGAGATACTGAAGGCGGAAGGGGACCAGCAGGCCGCGGTCCTACGTGCCGAGGGATTCAGCACCGCTCTTGACCGCATCTATCAGGTCGCGCAGAACATCGACGCCAACACGCTGAGCCTTCAGTACTTCGATACCCTGAAGCAGCTTGGCGCCGGCGAGTCGACCAAGTTCATCTTCCCGATGGAGTTTACGAACCTGCTCACCCCATTCATCAAGATGGCAAACCGTGGGGACGAGGACGATAGCTCGGGATAGCTAGCTCACCGTTCTCCCTAGAACGAGAACTCGGACATGGCAGGCATCCCAAGTCTGCCATGTCCGAGATTTAAGCTCTCCCCTCGACGCCTACTTCGCCTAGGTCGAAGCCAAACGTGACGTTGCCTCGGGCAGAGTCTTTTTCATTACCATGACTTCATGAGCAGCGTTCGTCTTTGCCGGCTGTGCGGACACAGCAACGAAATCGACTGGGTCTTCTGTTCCAATTGTCGAGGCCGCCTGGAGCGTCGTGCGGGGTTCGTGAGGCGCGCGCTGGTCGTGCCCTGGTTCAAGAGACGGCCATGGGACCGCTGGGACCGCAGGGTCGGAAGGCGGATCCTCTTCGTTCTGGCAGCGACCTTGATGGCCTCCGGGGTATGGATAGGCTACAACACGGTCGGTCCGGGCGGACGCGCCCCGTCGCCCTCGACAGACCTGGGCGCGCTCCCGGGACCCGGAGACTGGCCGGCTGCAGGCCGCGACCCAGCTGCGTCATCCTACGCTCCTTATGACGGCCCGATTCCCCAGGGCGACCTCCTCTGGCGGTTCGATACCGAGGCACCTCTACTGACGTCACCGGCAGTGGTCGACGGTCGTGTCTACCTCGCGACCGGTGACCGCAGACTCGTCGCCCTGGACGGCGAAACCGGCGAGCTGCTTTGGACTCTCCCTCTAACGGGTCCCGTGGACTCCTCGCCCGCCGTAGCCGGCGACAACGTGTACTTTGGCCTTAGGGATCACCGGTTCCTGGCAGTCGACCGGAACACCGGCGTAAAGCGATGGGAGTATAAGACCGACAACCCTGTCTTCTCGTCGCCAGCTGTGCTTGGCGGAATCGTCTACGTCGGAACGGCCGACTACCACCTCTACGCCTTCGACGCTGCTAATGGAAAGCGGCTCTGGAAATACAAGGCCGGCGCACAGATCAACTCGGATGTCGCGGTTACCCAGGATGTAGTCACCGTGATGTCCTCCGACGATCGCCTGCACCTCGTCGATGCGCGAACGGGCGATGGCCGCTTCGAGTACCGCACGGCTTTCTCCCGGGGCTCCCCCGCGATTGAGGGAGGCTTGGTCTACGTATCCGACGAGAATGGCGGATTGAGGGCCATCGACTGGCGGAAAAGGTTCTATCCCCTCGAGAGATTCGTGAGGCGAGTTCGGCTCGAAGCCTTCCTCTGGGGAATCGCTTCCTTCCCTGACCAGAAGGGACTGGTGTGGAGCTTCCGGCAACCCGAACACCGCTTCACCGGCAAGCCGGCCGTCGATGCCAAGAACGTTTACGCCGCAACGGTCGGCGGGCTCCTCGTTGCTCTGGACAAGCTAACCGGTCGACCGGCCTGGACCTTCGAGACTGACGTGAAGACAGGGTCCTCGCCCTCGGTCGTTGGCGACACAGTGCTATTTGGGGACCTGGAGGGAGACCTCCACGCCCTCGACGCCAGGTCGGGCGACCGCCTATGGGTTCGCAGGCTCGGCGGAGGTATCTCCTCGACACCGGTCTTCGCCAACGATTTGCTGTACGTGTCCTCTCTCGATGGGTCTCTCTACGCGTTTCGTTAACGATATCAAAGGAGGTACCCTCAAAAAGTGTGTAAATAATCAGGCGGTGTAACCTA
>JAQBTI010000289.1 GCA_027624995.1 Chloroflexota bacterium | reverse complement strand
GCGTCGTGCCGAGGACGGCCATAGCCTGCGAGACAGCAGTCCGAGCCCCACGGCTCCGACGACTCCAAGGGGCACGCCCTTCAAGAAGACCCTACGAGAGAGTCGCCCGCCCTTTTCTTTCGGTTCCATAATTTCTCCCTGTGACCAAGCCACTTGAGACTACGGATTCAGGATGACTTTCGTGTAGCCTTCGACTCTCTTGTCGAATTTTACGTAAGCGTCCGGAGCGTCGTCCAGAGGGATCTCGTGAGAGACGACGAAGCTCGGCTTTGGCCTCCCCGCAGTGATGAGGTCGCGTAGGTGGGCGTTGTACTGCTTGACGTTGCACTGCCCCGTGCCCAGCCGTAGCCCCTTCTCGAAAAGTCTACCAAAGTTGATCGAGAGAGCGCCCTTCTTGGCGTTCTCGTCGACACCGCCAGGGTCGGAAGGGACGTACAGACCTGGGATTCCGAGGGCGCCGGTTGGGGCAACGGTCTCGATGAGCTGGTTGAGGACTATGTTGGGAACCTCGTCCTGCTCCCCACCGGCGGCAGAAGAGCCCGCGCTCGTGGCCTGATAACCAACAGCGTCTATGCCCTTGTCTGTCCCCAGGCCTCCGCGCCGGTCCTTGATCTGCTGGACCGGGTCGGCCTCGTCGTAGTTGATGGGAATCGCGCCGATCTCTGCGGCTTTGTCCAGCCGCTCCTTGACATGGTCGACCGAGTACACCTCGGCTGCGCCCCTTATCAGGCAGCTGTACGCGGCCATCAGTCCCACAGGGCCCGCACCGAACACTACAACGCTCTCGCCTGGCTTAACGCCGGCCAGCTCAGCGCCGTGATATCCCGTGGGGAATATGTCGGCCAGCAGAGCGTAGTCCGCCTCGTGCTGTTTTCCGGAAGGCAACAGGAGGCAGTTGAAATCGGCGAACGGGACCCTGAGGTATTCGGCCTGGCCTCCGGGGTACGGACCCATCGCTACGTAGCCGTAAGCTCCGCCCGCGAATCCGGGATTGACCGTAATGCAGAAGCCGGTGAACCCTCCTAGACAGTTCTTGCAGAACCCGCATGCCACATTGAAGGGCATCACGACACGGTCGCCCACTTTGCGGTCTTTGACGGCCGCGCCCACCTCTTGAATTATGCCCATGTTCTCGTGGCCGAACACGATGCCTGCTTGGGCGGCCGTGCGGCCCTCGTACATATGAAGGTCGGAGCCGCAGATGCAACTCGACGTGATCTTGACGATAGCGTCGTTGGGGTGCTGAAGCTTGGGATCCAGGACGTTCTCGACTGCTACCTCAAACGGGCCTTTGTACACGACTGCTCTCATCGGCGCACATCCTTCTCTGACTGTTCGAAGTGCCTCGGCCGGACCCTATGCCGTGACTCGGCATCGAGGGTGCGGCTCCGGGGAGACCGAGGTGGCCCGATTATACTTGAGGGGAGAATGTAGCGGCAACCGCCCTCGTCGCTAGCTCGAGACCCAGGGTAGGAGGTCTATGCCGTAGTGGCACGAGTAGGCCACCAAGAGACCCTTGATGGTCTTTCCGACCCAGACCGTGACAAGGAACCTCTTGAATGGGTACTTCACCCCACCGGCGGCTATTCCAACGATGTCGACAAATGGGTTGGGAATGGCCGATACGGCGAAAAGCGCGACTGTTCCGCGCCTCTCCATCCAACGCTTGGCTCTTCGATAGAACCTGCGTTTCTCGATGACGGGGCTCCCGCCGTAGCCGACCGCGTACCCTGAGGTCTCGCCGGCCGCTTCGCCCAGTCCGTGGAGCAGCCCAAGGACAAACGGGTTGAGGACCGTGCTCACACCGCACATGGCGATGAGCCCGGGGACGGGAAGGACCATCGACACGGCCCCGAGAAAGCTGAGGAAGAGCACTCCCGGGTAGCCGAGCGACTTCCAGTACTCTACGTCGGTGAAGTCTGCGCGGAGGAGCAGTATGACCGTGACTGCAATCACCACAGCCAGTCCGGTCGCAAGGACGATTAGCTGCATTCGCCGCCGAGGTCGAGCCCACATTCGCGTCAGTAGGCCTACGCTAACCTGGGTGCCGAAAAACGAATTCACATTCCCACCCAGAACCTCGCCGCAGACCGGGGCAGGTTCACCGGGACAGGAACTCGACTAAGAGCCTGTTGAAAGTCGAAGCCTTCTCCATATGAGGCCAGTGGCCGCAGCCTTCGAACACCTCTAGTCTCGCTCCAGGTACGGCCTTCGCTGCGCGATACACGTGGTCAACGGGCAGGACCCGGTCCTCTCGGCCCCACACAATCATGACGGGGGCCTGTACCATCTCCAACTGGTCCAAGAGCACGTACCTGGAACGGACTCCTCGGAGGCCGACGGTCCGCCTGAGTACTCTGCTCACCGCCTCTTTGGCCCCAGGCAACTGCCGCGTCCTGCACAGTTCATCGAGAAGCTCTTCCTCTACGAACTTAGGATCGTGAAAAACCTTCTTCAGCATGAAGCGAGTTCCCCTGACGCCCCGGCTCTCCAGCAGTCCACCGATTCCGGGCAGAGAGGCCAGCCGCAAGTATTTCGAGACTTCTCTGCCAAGGGAGGCGCTGCTCACCAGCACCAGGGCCGATACTCTGACCGGGGACTGAAGCGCCATCATGAGTCCGAGGGCGCCTCCGACCGAGTTCCCAACAACGGCCGGACTTCCGAGCCCGATCGCATCCACGAAGTGGGCCATGAACCGTGACATCGCTTCGGGCTCGTAGTCGATGTCGGTCTTCGCGCTGTCGCCGTGACCAGGCAAGTCAAGCGCGACGACCTGGAATCTCTCGGAGAGCGGTTCAATATTGTCCCGCCATGTCGCGACGGAAGCACCTAGACCGTGCAGTAGTAGCACCGGACTGCCGGTCCCGGCTACAACGTAGTGCACGCGTACGCCGCCAACCGTAGCATAACGGGATTCGCCCAGCAATTTAGTTTCCCCGACGCCGTCCCAGGCGAGAAGCAGCTGTGGTTTTCGCGGCAAGAGTGCTCATGATGCACGCAACATGCGAGGGAGCCCCTGCTCGAGGCACCCTAGCAAATGGCGGCATTATAGGTCCAATGGTACACCGCGCCGCCAGGGCGGCGGAACACAGGGAAACCCTAGCCGGGCTGCAAGCGGCGTGTCGCTACGAGACGGCCACGACAGGCGCGTTCGATTTCTCGAAGGCCAGACCTTCGCTATCAACACTGACAACCACTTCGTCACCCTCGGAAAATTCACCGGCGAGTATGCGTCGGGACAGGGGATTTTCCAGATGGCGCTGAATCGCCCGACGCAACGGCCGAGCGCCGTAGACCGGATCGAAGCCCTCTCGGGCGAGCCAGTTCTTGACCTCTTCCGTCAACGAGATACCCACACCGCGCTCTGCGAGCCGCCCCTCAACCTCCGCGATCAGCAGTCCGACTATGCGATTCAGCTCCTCCTCTTTCAAGGGATCAAAGATGATGATCTCGTCGATCCTGTTTAGGAACTCCGGTCTGAAGGTCTTCTTCAGTTCGTCTTCGATCGACGACCGAAGTCTGACCGACTCTTCTTTGGCGTCCGCGTCCGGCCGGAATCCAAGCGCGGGCTTGCCCATCTCGGCCGTGCCCAAGTTGCTGGTCATGATGACCAGGGTATTGCGGAAGTCGACGGTCCTGCCCTGGCCGTCCGTCAGCCTCCCATCCTCCAGTATCTGGAGCAGGACGTTGAAGACGTCCGGGTGGGCCTTCTCGATCTCGTCGAAAAGGACCACGCGGAATGGGCGCCGGCGGACGGCCTCGGTAAGCTGACCGCCTTCCTCGTATCCGACGTAGCCAGGCGGCGCGCCGACCAGT
>JAQBTI010000288.1 GCA_027624995.1 Chloroflexota bacterium | reverse complement strand
TCGACCGACGCGTATCCGACCCGAGAGGTGTTCATGGAGGCCTGTATCCCCATCATTCGCGCAGAAGTCCATGCCCTCCTTGAACTCGGTGTAGACGCCGTTCAGCTCGACGACCCCTGGCTTGCTCTCCTTGTGGACCCGGCATATAGGGAGCGAGAGGGAATCACCGATATCGATCACGAAATCGAGCAGTCCATCAGAGGGATCAATGGCGCCACTGAAGGCATCGACAGCGCGCCACTCAGCGTCCACTTCTGTCATGCCCACTTCGACAGACGGCACGCCACCTCCGGCCCATACGACCTAATCGTCGACGCCCTGGGAGAAATGAACGTTCGGCGCTTCGCGATGGAGCTCGCTACGCCCGACGCCGGCGGCCTTGATGTGCTACGCCGGTTCCCAAAGGACAAGGTGCTTGGACTCGGGGTAATCGACCACACAGACACCCACGTCGAGACTCCGGAAGAGGTGGTAGAGCGCACAGAGCGCGCAATGGAGTTCGTCGCCCCGGAGCGTATCACCTTGAACCCTGACTGCGGGTTCTCCCCATCCAGCGCCAATCCAATGGACCTCGATGAGGCCTACCTAAAGCTGACCGCAATGTGCCGGGGAGCTAGCCTGCTCCGCGACAAGTATGGTTGAATAGGGACGTCTCCTACCCCTTTTTCCTTCACGGAAGAAAGTCGGGATGAAGGTGATTGAGGCCCATGACTACACCTCCGAGACGACCTCGCACCAGGTTCGACTGGTTCGTTCCCATTGATGGGGACGGCGACCATATCGGTACGCTTCAGGCTGAGCGCCCGCCCACCTTCCAATACCTCAAGTCCGTCGTCGAGGCCGCCGAAGAAGGCGGCTTCTACTCACTCCTGGTCCCAACGAGATTCGCCAACGGCCTGTTCGAGGAGAGCGCCCCCCTCGTCGAGACCTGGACAACCGTCTCGGCACTGGCCGCCGTAACCAAGCGGGCGCGGTTCCTCGTAGCAGTCCGTCCGGGCTTTATCTCCGTCGGCCTGTTCGCCCAGATGGCGGCTACCTTGGACCAGATTAGCGGAGGCCGCCTCGATATCAATATCGTGGCGGGAGGCATTCAGGGCGACTTCGAGCGCTTGGGCGAGAAGAGCGACCACGCGCAGCGATACTCCAGGGCCGAAGAGTTCATCGCCGCCTGCCGAGCGCTCTGGGAAGAGCCGAGACCGGTCGACTTCAAGGGCAGGCACCTGAAGCTCAAAGGGGCGATCTGCTCGCCTGGGCCGGTGGGCAACGGCCCACGAATCTATCTGGGCGGCGCCTCAGAGCGGGCCCTGGGCTTGGCGGGCCGGCAGTCCGACGTATACCTGGCTTGGATCGAGCCCGTCGAAGACATCGCTCAGCGCATCGACAGAGCGAGGACGAAGTTCGCCGTCGCCAATCGCCCCCCGTCCTTCGGCCTGCGGACACACCTGATTGTCCGAGACACGGAAGACGAGGCGTGGAAGGCTGCCGACGACCTGCTCTCTCTTGCGGACGAGACCGTCAAGATTCAGAGGAGCGCTATATATAGGGATACCAGTATGGTCGGCCAGAGGGCACAGCTCCGGGCTGCGGAGAAATATCGGCTGGGACCCCACCTCTGGAACGGTATATCTACGGTACGCGTCAACTGCGGCACCGCGCTCGTCGGCACTCCGGAGCAGGTCGCCGAAGAGCTTCTTAGCTACTGGCGTCTGGGAATCGACGAGTTCATATTATCGGGGTTCCCTCACGTCGAAGAGTGTCGTCGGACCGCCACCGACCTGATCCCCCTCGTCCGAGAGCTAATCGAACGCGAGACCAACTAATCGACGCCGTCACAACGCCCTTCCAGGACTCTTCGGACGGCCCCGATTAGGACTGAAGGCCCCGTCCGTCACTCCCCCCGGTGTAGGGCATCCACAACCCCTCGCGGAGCGAAGGGCGAGTGGGCGGGACACAAAAATGAGGTGGGGTTCCCGACCCATACGCTGGACATCGGTCACTACCCAGGCCAGACCGGCGCCAGCAATCACACCAACGCCAAGCGGAGCGAAAAATGCCTAACGCCGAAATAGTCTCCATAGGCTCCGAGCTACTGCTCGGACAGATCGTCGACACCAACGCCCCCTGGATGGCCCAGCGCCTCACCGACCAGGGCGTCAACCTCTTCTACAAGACCGTCGTCGGCGACAACCCCGGCCGCATGAACGAGGTCCTGACCTGCGCCCTCGAAAGGTCCGATATTGTAATCACCGGCGGCGGGCTGGGTCCGACCCAGGACGACCTCACGCGAGAGGCGATCGCGGAGGTTACGGGACGAGCCCTGGTCGTTCATCCCGACCTTCTGGAGCAGATAGAGAGCAGGTTCCGCAAGCGCGGCATGATTATGACACCCAACAACGAGCGCCAAGCTCGCATCCCCGAAGGCGCAATCCCCGTCAACAACCCCAACGGCACCGCGCCCTCGTTCGTGGTCGAGGACCCGCGCGGCATCGTGTTCGCCCTGCCCGGAGTGCCGTTCGAGCTAAAGTGGCTCTTCGACAACGAGGTGGTGCCATACTTGCGCAAGCGGTTTGAGCTCGCCGAAACCATAGTGTACAAAGTGCTAAAGGTAGCTGAGATCGGAGAGAGCAGCGTCGACCACCGCATCGGCCACCTGATCGCCGAGTCCTCCAATCCGACGGTCGGAGTGCTGGCCCACCCGGGCCAGGTGGATGTGCGTATCGCCGCTAAAGCCGCGGACATCGACGAGGCCATGAAGCTGATCGCGCCCGTCGAAGCGGAGGTCCGAAAGCTTCTAGGGCGTCATGTGTTCGCGAGCGACGACGAGACCCTCGAGCAGACCGTCGGTGCACTCGTCCGAGAGCACGGCAAGACCGTCTCGGTCTTCGAGGACGCCACTGGTGGTCTTCTCGCCGGACGGCTCCAGCAAGCGGCGCCGGACCACTTCGACTCAGGCACTATCGGCAACGGCGGCGCCATAATCGACAAACTAATCGCCGGGTCAGGCCGACTGAGCGGGCCGCCAGCCGCGGACATCAGTCCCGAAAACCTTACACGAGAGCTAGCCTGGGCCGCGCGGGCTTACGGAGGAAGCGACCTGGGCCTAGCGCTGCACGCCGTGCTGGACCCGAACGAAAAAGCGGAGAACCTCGGCAAAGGGCAGACCTTCATAGCCATCACCGACGGGACCCGGTTCAGGGAGCGAAGTTACCCATTCGGCGGTCGGGGTCGCCCCGACCAGACCAGAATGAGCTTCAACGGAGTGGAGCTGCTTCGCCTCGCCCTCCTGGAGGGCTTCGAGGATTAAGGTCGAGTCCGCGCGCCCGCATCTTCCCTAGTACCGCCCCGTTTCGGAGCGAAATAGGGACGACAGGATCCGCCCCTATCTCACTGACCTGCCTGCGGGGCAAATGGGCCTCGAAGGAGCAAATGCGGCATGAAAGGCTGGGAGCCATGACGATGCGGTTGAAGGACCAAGTAGCCATTGTGACGGGCGGCGCCAGCGGAATCGGTAGAGAAACATGCAAGTTGTTTGTCGCTGAAGGGGCGACCGTGATGATTGCTGACCTTGTTTCTGAGGCGGCTGAGGGCTTGGCTGCCGAACTGAGAGCACAGGGCTATGAGGTCGCCGCCATGGCCGTTGACGTGACCAATATGGAGGAGACTCAGAATCTGGCTGAAACTACAATATCCAACTTCGGACGAATCGACATACTGGCCAACATTGCCGGCGGCTCGGCGGGTCCCGTGATCAAGACGAAATACAGCTTTTTTGCCGAGTCGAGCCAGGAGCGGTGGGATGAAATGGTCGGCCTGAATCTA
>JAQBTI010000287.1 GCA_027624995.1 Chloroflexota bacterium | reverse complement strand
CCCTCGGCAACCGATGGAAGCACGAACACCCGCGAGCTGCTGATGTGGCGCGAAAGAGACTCCTGCGGCATCTCGCCCAGGAACGATACGCGATCAGCAATACCAAGCGTTTCAACCCGTTGATGCAATTCTGACGAGTATTCCTGGTTTACCGGTTTGCCGATGAGTAGAAGCCTGATGTTCGGCATATCTTGTACGACCCTTGCAAACGCCTCGATGAGATAGTGGACACCCTTGCGTGGTATCAGGACGCCGGCGTAGACGATAGTGGCCTCTTCGCGATTGACACTGGGGCGCGCACCGCTATCAAGGAAAACGTCGAGGTCGGTCCAGGCTGGGAACTGAGAGATCGGTTTCCCGGGCGCCCATGATTCGAGCTGCTGTTGCGTGGCGGCGGAAACGCTACGTAGGGAATCGGCGTGCCGGAAACTGAATTTGGCTGCGGCGCGCATGAACCACTTGTAGACGGCGGGCAGGCGGATGCGTCGCTGGACGAACAGGTAGACTTCGAAGTCGCCGTGGTTCTCTACCACGAGGGCGGTCTTCCGGCCCAAGAGCCGCGCGATGATCTTGGCGACAGCGGCGGCGGAACCGTGGTATGGGCCCTGGGCCACGACTACCCGCACGCGGTGCCGGAAGATGCACCACAGAAGCAGCGGAGTCGCCATGACGTACGTGGAGACGTACTTCATGAGCGGCAGCTTGAGCTTTGGCATCAGGATGAATCGGGCTTGCTCTGTGAATACCAGAGAGCGTACTCCCGTGCCGTAGCCAATTACGTACACATTGCCAAGCTGCTTCAATGCGCGGAACTTCTTCTCCGAAGTGCTGTCCAGCGGCCGGGAGTATGTGCCGCTACCGAGGAACGCGATGTTCACCGGGCCATGCTCACGAGCAGCGACTCGGTCTGTTCCAGCATGCGGGTTTCACTGAACTTGTCGATCGAACTTAATGCGTTCGTTCTGAGGCGTTCCCTGACGTCCGGATTAGAGATAAGGGACCTGAGCGCCTTTTCCAGCGCCTCCGGGTCGTTGTGGTCGATGAGGATGCCGTTCTCGCCGTCGGTCACGACTTCAGGCGTGCCGCCGATGTTTGTCGCGATAACGGGAAGTCCGGCGCTCATTGCTTCCAGGAGGACGTGGGGGAGGCCTTCGTATGTGGAGTTCATGACGAAGATATCGCAGGCCGCCATGAGGGCCATCATCTCGTCCTTGGTCCGCGCGCCGGCGAAGTAGACGCGCTGGGACATACGGGTATCTTGCGAATGCTGCTCGAGGGCGGTCCGGTCGGGGCCGTCGCCGATGAGCACGAGGCCTGCGCCGTCTATCCGGGCAACCGCGTCCATGAGCTTGTCCACGCGTTTCCACGGAACCAGGCGCCCGGCATATACGACTTTGATCGCGGCCTTCAAGGGGAGCTCGGCGGGGTGAAGGCCGTTGACTGCCTCCATGCCGTTGTAGATGACGACCATCTTGCTATCGGCTGCGCCCCATTCTCGGGCCCACTTGCCAAGGTAATGACTGGGCACGATCACCCTGGTCGCCCTTCTGGTCCACCAGTTCCTCAGAATCCTGAATCCCCGGACCGGCACGTTGTATCGTCGGGTCTGGAAGGTGTCGAAGTCGTCGGTGGTCCACAGCTTCCGGCTCGCGCGCTGCCAGACGATGTCGCCGACGATCTTCTGCACCATCGGCTTTCTCAGGGCGAGGCTTACGAGTGTCGATTCCAGGTACAGGCCGTTCACAAATAGGAGGTCGGCCTTTCTACCCAGCATGAATAGCTTCATGACCGTGCGGGGCATCCGGAGGGGGCGGGGGATGCCCCGGAGGAGTCGCACGAGGCGGAACGGGTAGGCCGAGTCATCCGGTGGGATTGCGTCACTCAGAGTCACGACGGTTACGTTGTGACCCTTGCCGGTCAGATGCTCGGCGACCTGGGGAACGTACGTCGCCGGGCCGCCGATGTCCGGGGGGAATATTCCGGTAACAATGAGGATTCTCATACAGGCAAGGTTCCGAATCGTCTGCATGTGTGCAATCGCGTCGGGTTCACAGAATCACCCTCGCGTATCCGGCTGCCGGGGCTGGCGCCAGTGGGAGAGGTCCCGTCCAATGGCCTTCTCCAGGCGCAAGACCTCCCCGTCCAATTCGCTGTGGATGTAGGCGCGGGCTTCGTCGGACATGGGAGGTACAAGCCGGTCGTCGATCTCGATTTCGTTGGTCCGGCGCAGCAACCCCGGCAACCCTGTTGCTTTCAGCAGTTTGACCGGCGCCTCGCCTGCAACGCCGCGGATGGTGCGTGACAGGCCGAGGATACTGCTGAGCGACTGGTTTCGTTGGGCTTTCGCAACGTTAACACGTTTTGACGTATTGGCCGGCTTGAAATCCGGCGCGACGCCGAGGAAGCTGAACAGTCCCTTCAGGACGCCTTCGGCATCTTTGCCGACATCGTCGTAGAGCACGATGTGGACCTGGCTCGGACCGAAGAACTGCAGGTAGTTGTCCAGGTGAGTGGCGTATCTCCCTTGTTCGACGTACGAGGGGTTCTGCTCCATGGCCCTGGAGAAGTCGTAGAGTTCCTCAGGCAATCGGTTGCGGCGTATCTCGTGCTTGTGTTGTGAGAGCGCCCGGTCGATAGGATTGCGGACCATCAGGATGAGCTTTGCCGCAGAGTTGTACTTGTAGATCCGTTCCGGGACGTTCCTATCGTGAAAGTACAGCGTGGAATACTCGATCGTCTTCCATGGCCCGAACTCGAACAGGTGATGGTACCAGTAGATGCCCTTCTCCCAATTATGGTTAAAGAAGTTGAGCTCTTTGTCATTGGGAATCTGGGCGGGCATGAGCTGCGGGTGCTGAGTAATGGATTCAAACAGCCAGGTCGTTGCCGAGCGTTGAACGCCGATGCCGATACAATCGACTCTTGACTGAGTGTTCATTGTGACCGATTCTGAAGATTTCTAATCTTCTGTTCACATACGGGTGAAGTGAAGTTCCTTGTCACGGTAGGCTTCGCTTGAATTGCTTGCGCCAATGTACTGGCACCAGTACTCGCAAACAAAATAACATGACTGTCATGAGACGAGAAAGCGATGGATCCGTGAACCAGCTTGCAACACTCTCGCCCCATGCATCCAGACGCTTACCTGCCCTGTCCGCAAGGGACGCATTCGTGAACCTCGTTCTGCTGTAGGCGCGCTTGCGTAGCTTTTGCATAGAAAGAGACAGTCCAGGGTCTGAAAACACTTGGTCCAAAATTCTCAGGCGCTCCTGCACGGTACCCGGGTAGCCAATTGCGGTCTTGTTACCTACCCATTCTCTTCCAATAGACAGCGTTTCCTCAAGGTATGTAAAGCGTTCAAGAGGATACGAGAGCGAGATCCTGACCCAGTATTCACGATCCATGGCGTAGTGGTAAGACTCATCGACTCCTCCCAGCTTCTCGTACACCTGACGACCGATAAAGACCGATGGCTGTCCGGGCACAAGGCCTCCGCACAAAAGCCGCGCAGGGTCGATAGCATATGGTTTTTTAATATGAAACGGCGTCAGATTCTCATCGGTCCGTACCGTAGACCCGACAACCGCAGCGATGTCAGGGTTGTCCCTGAATGTCGTCCCCACTAGCTTGAGGGCTCCGGGCATGAGTAGATCGTCGGAGTTGAGCCATGCGAGGACATCTCCCGTGGAACGCGCCCAACCCTTGTTGATTGCGCTGGACTGGCCGCCGTCGGGCTCGCTAACCCAGTGGGAAATCCACGGCTCATATTTCTTGACGATCTCCACTGTCTCATCGGTGCTCCCGCCATCCATGATGATGTA
>JAQBTI010000286.1 GCA_027624995.1 Chloroflexota bacterium | reverse complement strand
GAGGGAACCTCGCCCACCAGGATGATCTCGTCCCGCTCAATGTCGGGATGCGAGGGCAGCGCGGCGGACATCAGCGCCCTGGTGTACGGATGCAGCGGATTCTCGAACAGCTCTTCAGTATCCGCCTCCTCCACCAGCCGGCCCAGATACATCACTCCGATCTTGTCGCTCATGTGGCGGACCGTGGCCAGATGGTGGGCGATTAGAAGGTAGCTGAGGTTGTGTTCGTCCTGAAGGTCCTTGAGCAGGTTCATGATCTGGGCGCGAATCGAGACGTCGAGCGCCGACACGGGCTCGTCGAGTATAACGACCTTAGGATTCAATGCCAGTGCCCTGGCCACGCCGATCCTCTGACGCTGACCGCCGCTGAACTCGTGTGGGAACAGATCGGCCTGGTAGGGGGCAAGGCCGACCTCTTCGAGAAGCTCGCCAACCCTTGACCCTACCTGCCCGCGGGTAAGGTTGGTGTTAATCTCCAGCGGCTCCCCGACGATGCCCTTGACTCGCATCCGAGGGTTCAACGAAGACCATGGGTCCTGGAAGACAGCTTGCACAGAGGCCTTGTACTCCCTCAGTCCCTGGCGACTGAAGTCGGTAACTGCCTGGCCGTTGAAGATGATCTGGCCGGCCGTCGCCTCTTCGAGGAGAAGGATCAGCTTGGAGGTCGTGGTCTTGCCACATCCGGACTCCCCGACGAGCCCGTAGGTCGTCCCAGGCTCGATATCGAAGGAGATGCCGTCTACCGCCTTCAGGACTTTCTTGGTCCGACCGAGAAAGCTGCGCGCGACAGGAAAGTGTTTCTTGAGACCCTCCACCCTGAGGACTGGGCCGTTCGACGACGACATCAGCCCTGCTTCCCGTCAGTCCGCAGCCAGCAGGCTGCCATCTGCCCCTTGTCCACCTTAACCAAGGGGGGATATTCGATACAGCGCTCGTGGACGTACGGGCACCGCGGGGCGAAGGAGCAGCCTTCCGGCAGGTCCCACAGCGGCGGCGGCTGGCCTGGAATGGAGTAGAGTCGCTCCTCGGTCTTCCCCTCCATCTTGGGCACTGAATTGATGAGCGCCTCGGTGTAGGGGTGCGAGGGGTTGTTGAAGATCTGCCTCACGTCGCCCTGCTCGACGATCTTTCCGGCATACATGACGGCCACGCGATCACACATCTTGGCTACGATACCGAAGTCGTGCGTGATGAATATTATCGCGACGCCTGTCTCGTCCTGGAGGTCCTTCAAGAGCCTGAGGTACTGGGCCTGGACCGTGGCATCCAGGGACGTGGTCGGCTCGTCCGCGATGAGCACTACGGGGTCACATGAGATACCGATAGCCCCCACGACACGCTGCCGCATTCCGCCACTGAACTGGTGGGGGTAATCTCGAACACGCATTTCGGGCGCTGGGATCCGCACCTTTCGGAGCATCTCTATGACCTGCTCTTTGAGTGCCCGGCCACTGGCATTCTTGTGGATCTGGAGCGCCTCGCCGACCTGGTTGTCGATGTTGAACACTGGGTTCAGGGCGGTCATGGGGTCCTGAAGGATCATCGCTATTTTGGCGCCCCTAACATCCTCCATCTCGTGTTCGCTGTACTGGAGGATGTCCTCGTTTTCGAGCATGAGCCGGCCTCCGACGATCTCGCCGGGAGGTGACGGCACGAGCCTCATTATCGAGAGGGAGGTGACCGATTTGCCGCAGCCGGACTCTCCCACGATTCCGAGGGTCTCTCCCCGGTGCAACTGGAAGCTGACCCCATCGACAGCCTTCACCACACCCCATTTGGTGAAGAAGAAGGTCCGGAGGTCTTGGACGTCGAGGACTACGTCACTGCCAGTGCTGGCGTTTGCCATCTATAAACCCTTCCGATATTGAGCCCCGGCTTGGCGTCGAGAGTGTATCGGTGACTGTTCGCACTGTCAACGACGACCCGGAGCCGTCCAGCCGTCCTTGACAAGGGCTGGCGACGGCCCTAGATTGCGGCCCATCCACAGCCGACACGCGCGACAGGAGTGCCATGTCTCCCACCACCAAGGACCGCGGCGGCTCTTTCCTGCTATCTGCGACGGTGGACTTCCCCGACGACGTCCGGAAGGGTGCTTACACCCACGAGGGCCTGGACGACATGATGGCCCATTTGAAGCGACTGGGCGTGCGGCGGGTGAACTGGATATATTACGGCGACTTGGACCAGGACTCTTACTGGGCCGGAGGCGCCTTCTACCGGAACCGGTACGGCCCGGAGACTCTGGACAGGATTGGAGAACCGCTTGCGGCAGCGGTCCAGGCAGCCCACAAGAACGACCTGGAGATTCACGGCGTCGTAAAGCCTTACGACATCGGAGGCTCGGGAACGTTCCCGGAGGGCTCGGCAGAGTCCGCCAACTCGGTCACGCAACGGATCGGTGGGACGGTACAATTCCTCGTTCCATTCCTGGAACGTTACCCACACACGCTGATACAGCGGCGACCGTACAAGGCGCCGCCCGGCCTATCGACGCTCCCGATCAAGAAGATACGCCTTCTAAAAAGAGACGCCTCGCCTACCCGCATCCGTAAGGAAAACCTCCAGATCTGGACGAGCGATAGCAACTACCGCTACAAACGTAAGTCGGTCGACTTCACGTTGAAAGAGGCGGTGGAGCCCGCACCGAAGGAGGTCCGAGACTCGTACGACGCCCTCGTCACTTACAAGGGCGCTCCGGTCCGGACTCTTACCCTAGGGGGCCTAGACCTTACCGACCGCTACGTCGTGATCACGACCGATTTCACGGACGTGACTGGCGACTTCACGAATACTGGGCTCGGGAGGCTTACGGCCTGGGGCCGGATCCGATCCCCGTCGTGGTAGCCAGCCGGTCGGCGATGTGGGATGCCCCCCGTGATTTCCGCAGCCATGGGCTGGAGTTCGACTCGGGCTTCGGGCATTATCTCGGTGACCTGGACGCAGACAACACGACGGAAAAGGAGAACATCAGGTGGCGCTCGGCCTCCGACGACGGCGTCATAGCGTTCTCAAGAGGCAAGAATGAAACTCTGGCCAGCGCACCCTGCGAGGCATACCCCGAGGTGATCAAGCTCTGGTCGGGCTGGATCGATAAGACACTTCAAACCGGAGTGGACGGTCTGTCAGTCAGGCTCAACTCTCACGGCGGATGCAACGACGAGCCGAATGAGTACGGCTTCAACGAGCCTCTCCTGGAGGAGTACCGACAGCGGTACGGTGTTGACGCCCTGGAGGACGATGCCGTTCTCGACCGGCTGCCCCGCCTGCGGGGCGAGCACGTTACGGCGTTCTTGCGCGACACCGCCGCCAAGGTGAGACGGGCCGGGAAGAAGATGCAGATTCATATGCACCACGACGCCTTCCGGCCGAATCCGAGCCCCAGGGAGAGGTACTGGTCGCTCACCAACATCAACTATGACTGGAAGGCCTGGCTAGCGGAGGGCCTGGCGGACGGCAGCATTATGCGGCCCAGCAGGTTCGAGGGCGTTCCCAATCCAGCGCCAGGCCAGGCCAAGCGCGCCGGAATAACGCATACGCTGTCCGACGCGGTCGTAAAGGACATGCTGGCGTCTACCGGCAAGGCAGGCGTGCCCATCTACTTCAACGGATTCATCCATCTGATGACGGCGGAACAGTATGTGTCCGAAATGGAGACTATCTTTCGGGACGAGAGGTTCGCGGGCTTCGACCTCTACGAGGTGGCTGCCATTCTGGGCCCGAACTCGAACGGCACCAGGGTCGAAGAACTGGACGGCGGATTCGACAAGATAATGGCGAAGTCGCAGGAACTTGGCATAGCATAGCGTTGGTCGGTGTCTACAT
>JAQBTI010000285.1 GCA_027624995.1 Chloroflexota bacterium | reverse complement strand
CAGAGGATCGCCGAAGGCGACGTGGTCGGATGGTTCCAGGGCCGGACCGAGTACGGCCCCCGTGCCCTTGGGAACCGAAGCATACTGGCCGATCCGCGCCGCACCGACATGCGGGACATCCTGAACCAACGGATCAAGATAAGGGAGACTTTCCGGCCGTTCGCTCCCTCCGTTCTCGCCGAGGCTGCCGGAGACTTCTTCGAGAACGGTAGACGTTCGCCCTACATGCTACTCACCGACAAGGTGCGCGCCGAGAAGCGTGATCTGATCCCGGCCGTCGTTCACGTGGATGGTACCAGCCGGCTTCAGACCGTGACAAAAGACTCTAATCCTCGATACTGGCGTCTCATCAAAGAGTTCTCAATCTTGACCGGCGTTCCCATGGTGCTCAACACCTCGTTTAACGAGAACGAGCCCATCGTTTGCACGCCGGAGGAGGCGCTTGGCTGCTTCCTCCGGACCAAGATGGACACACTTGTCCTCGGCGACTTCTTCGTGAGCAAGGCTTCGGACGACGGACAGACTCAGCCCTGACGTTGCGCCTCGAGCCGCTCGCGCGACTGCCGGGGAGGCGCGTGCTCACCTGGGACGGCCCGAGCCTCTACGCGTCCGAACGCTATCGCGTCATAAGAAGCGAGCCTCTGACCGATCCGTCACGTTGGACAGACGTAGCGGAATTCCGCCCTCGGCTCTCGCGGCGCCTGGCAAGCTCGAACCGGTTTACCGCGCGTCTGCTGCGGTCCGGCTTTCACGTTCTGAGAGTTCTGGAGTCGCGCAGGCTGGTCGGCGTAGTCGACGGCGCCGTCGTAGTCGCCGACCCGGCTGATACCGAATTTCGTGCGACCTTCACTATCCCCAGAGGCACCAGACCCTTGACTCTCGCGGTCGGCAGGAACGACCATCTCTACTGGGGCGAGTACTTTGCCAACACAGACAGAGACGCGGTCCACATCTACGGCTCACGGGACCAGGGCGACACCTGGGACATCGTACATACCTTTCCTAAAGACCACGTCAAACACATCCATAGCGTCACCTGGGACCCTTTTGCCGAATGCTACTGGGTTCTGACGGGCGACTACGAACAGGAGTGCAGGATACTTCGCACAGACCAAGACTGGAGTGTCGTCGAGACGGTAATGTCGGGAGATCAGCAGACCAGAGCGGCCACCTGCCTTCCTTCGCCGGACGGTCTGTACTTCGCAACAGACACTCCCCTTGCGCAGAACCACATCTACCTGCTGGACCGATCCGGCCGGTTGAAGAAGGGCCGCTGGCTGGCTGGATCGAGCCTGCAGAGCTGCCGAGTCGACGACGGCCTCTTCTTCTCGACGGCTGTCGAGCCCAGTACGCTGAACCGCTCCGGCCGTTGTACCCTCGTTGGGAGCGCCGACGGTGGGGAGTGGGCAGACCTCGTGGAATGGCGGAAGGACCGATTGCCGGCAGGCCTATTCCAGTTCGGCAACATCTTTCTTGCTACCGGAAATAATGAGACCGGTCTTTTGGCGGCAACCGGGATGGCAGTGCGCCGGGAAGACTTTGTCACACACATTTGGAGAGTGCGTTCATGACATTGAAACCAGATGAGCTCGCGGGCTACTTCGCCCAGGCAGGCGACAAGGATGGCCTCTCCGAGGCCGCCCTGGGCCACTATAGGCGCAAGCTGCCCTACCTGGCCGACCCCAGCCTGGTCACGCAGCAGTGGGAGAGTATCGAATACTTCCTCGACAAGCACGGCATGGATATTCGAGGAAAGACGGTCCTCGATCTTGGATGCGGTACCGGCTACACCAGCATCTACTTCGCCGCGGCAGGCGCGGAAAAGGTCGTCGGCCTTGACCCTAGGACGACCAAGATGGACGCCTTCCGCGCCTTCCTCTCATTTCTTCCAGATGAGCTGAGCAGCCGTGTCGAGTTGGCTGAAAAGAGGTCCGAGGAGATCGACCAGACCGATCACTTCGACGTGGTCCACGCCCAGGAGGTCATATCGCACATCGCAGATGAACACCTCTTCGAGACCCTTCTCAGGTCCATGAGGCCCGAGGGCATGCTGCTCATTTCGGACGGAAACAACGAGCTCTGCGCGCGTTACCGAAAGGAGATCTGGGAGTATTGGGAGCGGATCGAGAACGGCCCACCCGGCTACGCCGGCCACCATTTCGTGGAGGCCGCCTACAAGGACATTCGCAGAGACCTCATCCGCCAGTGGGTGGCCGACCGGACAGAGGACGAGATTGAGGTGTTGGCCGAGAACACCGCCTATATGCACGGGGACGCTCTCAGGCAGGCCGTCGAGGAGTCCGACTCCAACGGAAAGATGCCGGACAGCCCCTACAAGTCCGGCACGCCCCCAATTCACCCGGTAGGCGGTTATTTCATGGAACGGACCTTCAACCCATACCAGCTCAGGGAGGACCTACTCGGCCTGGGCTTCAGGAAGTGCAGCCTTTACGGCGGTGTCGGGCTATCCAAGCCCAAGTACCTGCGGCCGCTTATCGCGCTGATACCTCTTCGCTACAAGTACATGCGAAGCAGCGGCTTCAAGGTTGCCGCCATCAAATGAGTCTGGCATAGCAATCTGACGCCGGGCGAACGCAACTCGTATGAAATCTCTCGAACAGAACTATCGCAAGGGCACCCTTGAGGTGGTGGACGTGCCCCACCCCAAGGCGGCGGCCGGCCGCGTGATCGTGCGCACCGTGGCCTCGCTGGCCAGCGTCGGCACCGAGAAGGCAATGGTGGAGCTGGCCCGAAAGAGCCTGGTCGGCAAGGCCCGCGCCCGCCCCGACCTTGTCAAACAGGTCCTTGACAAGGCGCGCACCGATGGCCTGTTGGAGACCTGGCGCCAGGTGATGGGCAGACTCGAAACGCCCATCCAGCTCGGCTACTCCTCGGCAGGCACAGTCATCGAAGTCGGGCCCGGCGTCGACGGATTCAGGACCGGCGACCGCGTGGCATGCACCGGGTCCGGATACGCCGGCCACGCTGAGGTCGTCTCGGTCCCGGCCAAGCTGTGCGTCCAAGTCCCGGATGATGTCGATTTCCAGAGCGCGTCGTTCGTGGCGCTGGGTGGCATCGCTCTCGAGTCCGTCAGGATGGCCGGTGTTGAGCTAGGCAGCCGTGTGGTCGTAATCGGGCTCGGGCTCCTGGGGCAGATCGCCGTACAGATCTTGAACGCCGCCGGCGCCCACGTTTTCGGAATTGACGTGGACTCCGAAAAGGCGGCCCTGGCCGCGAGTCACGGCGCCGAGAGGACCGCCGTGGCGGGCAGCGGCACGTCGGTCACTGAGACGGTCTCAGCCTGGACGGGCGGCAACGGCGCCGACGCCGTGATAATCATGGCCTCGACTGAGGGGAACGAGCCGCTTCAACAGGCTTCGGAGATGTGCCGCGAGCGCGCCCGCATCGTCGCGACTGGAATGGTCGGGCTGGATGTGCCCAGACGAGAGTTCTACGACAAGGAACTCGAGCTCGTCGTCTCGCGGGCCTGGGGTCCGGGCCTTTACGACCCGCGGTATACGGGCGGGGCCGTCGACTATCCCCTGCCCTACGCGCGCTGGACGGCGGAGCGGAACGCCCAGGAGTTTCTGAGCCAGCTCTCCAGAGGCGCGGTCTCGGTCGACCATCTCGTCAGCCACCGATTCCCAATCGAGGACGCAGCCCAGGCCTATGAGATGATCCTCGAAGGCGGAGAGTCTTACCTCGGGGTCGTCCTGACCTACACTGCCGGCCCGGTCGAGAGCGGCGAGGCCTCTTCCGCCATCGCCGACGCACGGCCGGTCGCGGGTATGGAAGAGCCATCGCTATCAAAGGTCTGGCTCAACGGTC
>JAQBTI010000284.1 GCA_027624995.1 Chloroflexota bacterium | reverse complement strand
GACGCCGGACCAGCGGAACGACCTTCCGGCGCTTCGTTCCAGCCCGGACGTGTCGACGCCGTGTGACTCCAGTAGACGGACATGCTCGTCGAGGAAGTCTTCGCCGACTACGGCCACGAGGCTTACCGGCACAAAGTAGCTCCCGGCAATGGAAAAGAAGGTCGCCGAGCCGCCGAGAGCTTCATCTCGGTTGCCCGCCGGGGTCTTAACCGTGTCGTAGGCTACCGAGCCCACCACCAATACTGACATGTGTATCCTTGCCCCCCAGTTCCTACGAGTCGTCGCCGTAACTGGTCGGGTGCCCCTTTTCGATCCAGGTCGGCGTGCCGTCCTCTATGTTGTAGAGCTTCTCGGTGTCGTAGCCCATCGCGGCCGCCATCTCGCACGCCAGTCCGCTGCGGACACCCAGGGCGCATATGAACATCAGATTCTTGTCCTGGGGCAGCTCATCAATGCGAGCGAGCAGTTCGTCGACATTGATGAATAGAGCGCCCTTGATGTGACCCGCCGCGTATTCGTCCGGCTGGCGAACATCTACGAAGACGAAGTCCTCGTCGTCGAGGTGCGCGACAGCCTCGTCCGAGTCCAACCTGTAATAGGGCTCGCCCGATTCTCTTCTTGCCATCAGTCATCTCCGTGTTTCTAGGTAAGCGTAAGCCAACGTCCCGTCAAGTTACTTTGCTGACTTCCCGAAAGTACTTGCCAACCAGTGGCGCCAATCTACTTCTCACGTCCGGCGGCACCGCGTCCGGCGCGGTGATTATCGCGTTCTCGAGAGCGGACGCGCAAGCGCACTCGCGCGACTCGGGGATCGTCGGCACGAGCTTGGCCACGACCTCCTTGGACCTCTCAACGTTCTGCATCAGGTTCTGCACGATCATTTCTACCGTGACCGATTCTTCCGAATCGTGCCAGCAGTCGTAGTCGGTGACCAGCGCCATAGTCGTGTAGCAGATCTCTGCCTCACGGGCCAGCTTGGCCTCGGGCAAGGCTGTCATGCCGATGATGCTTGCGCCCCATGAGCGGTACAGCTCCGACTCCGCCAAAGTGGAGAACTGGGGCCCCTCCATCACGACGCAGGTGCCGCCTTTGTGGGTCGTGATGCCGTTCAGCCTTCCCGCCTCGACCAACAGTTCGCTGAGTTCCGCGCAGTAGGGGTCGGCAAAGGCGACATGGGCTACGATACCGTCTCCGAAAAACGTGTTCGGCCGTTGTCGGGTGCGGTCTATGAGCTGGTCAGGGACGACCATGTCGAGTGGCCTGACCTCCTCTTGAAGGCTACCGACTGCGCTGATCGAGACGATGCGCTCGACACCGAGCGTCTTCAGTGCAAAGATGTTGGCCCTTGCGGGAATTTCTGTAGGGGACAAGCGGTGGCCTCTGCCGTGCCGTGGCAGGAAGGCGAGCCGGGTCCCGACCAGCGTCCCTAGGACAACGGAGTCGCTGGGATCGCCGAACGGAGTGTCGACGTCGACCTCTTCTCGGTCTTCGAGACCCTCCATGTCATACAGGCCCGAGCCACCAATGAAGGCGATTCTGGTGTCAGCCAACCGTGCCCTCCACGGTGTTTCGCAGGCCGGATCCGTACGGCTTCCGTACAACGCCCTTCTCAGTCACGATGGCCGTGACGTATCTGTGGGGCGTGACGTCGAAGGCGGGGTTGATGGCGTCGATCCCGTCCGCCGCTACCCTCTCACCGTTGAGTTCGGTCAATTCATCCGGCGACCGGTACTCGATGACTATATCCCGGCCTGAGGGCAGGTCCAGGTCCAGTGTGCTGGTCGGCGCCGCAACGTAGAAAGGAATGCCGTTCTCCTTGGCTAGCACGGCGAGAGAGTAGGTGCCGATCTTGTTGGCCACGTCTCCGTTGGCGGCGATTCGGTCAGCACCCGTTACGACGGCTTGCACCGCGCCGGTCTGCATCATGTGTCCGGCCGCCGAGTCCGCTATCAGCGAGGCATCGACTCCACCCTTGGTGAGCTCCCAGGCCGTCAGCCGAGCCCCTTGGAGAAAGGGTCTCGTTTCGGTGGCGATGACCTTCGAGATTCGTCCGTCTTCCCAGGCAGTCATGATGATGCCAAGCGCCGTGCCGAAGCCCCCGGTAGCCAGCGAGCCGGCATTGCAGTGGGTCAGGATAGCACCGCCTTGTGGTAGCAACTGCGCGCCATGCCGTCCCATGGCCCGATTCGCGTCTTCGTCTTCGTCCTGGATAGCCATCGCCTCGGTAGCCAGAGCCTCGACGACAGTGGCAGGGGACTCGGATGTGCGAGCGGTATGGAGCATCCTGTCGACTGCCCAGGCAAGGTTGGCGCCGGTTGGCCTGGCATCGCCGATCTCGCTCGCGGCTTTTTCGAGTTGATTTGCGAAGTCGCCAGGATGCGTCACCATGAGCTCGGCGGCCGCAATGGCGACTGCGTAGGCTCCCGCGACGCCGATGGCGGGTGCGCCGCGGATGCGCATCTCCTTGATCGCCGCCACCACCTCGCGGTAGTCGGATAGCTCCAGCCAGACCTCCCGGTGGGGGAGAAGAGTCTGGTCAATAAGCCTGACCCTGCCATCTACCCAGGCGATAGGCCTGATGGCTGCCTGGACTGCCGATGTCACTGGTTTCGCTCCCCAAAAAAAACTTCTCCGAATGAGAGAAGTTCTTGGCTCGATATCCACTCTCATCTTTCGAGCGGGCGACGCTCGACGGACTTGGCACCGTGCCGGGGCCAGCTACGACTCCGACCGGCTGCCGGGCTTCACGGGGCCGTTCCCTCTGCCTCTCTCGATAAGAGCCCGTATTCAGTTTTATAGCTAAAATGCTACTATGGGCCACCGCCGGTGTCAACCCGCGCAGGGCTTTCGGTGGGTCTCGATCAGGACGTCCGGCGAGCGGTCACGCAGACGCCTTCATGACCTCGAGAAGCTCTTCGACCGCAGCGGCCGAGCTCTTGAGCTGCGCCGCCTCGTCGGGGGTAAGGTCGAACTCGATGATCTCTTCGACCCCGTTGGCGCCAAGCTTCACGGGCACGCCGACGTAGATGCCTTTAAGTCCGTACTCCCCCTTGAGATAGGCGGTACACGGGAGGATTTCGCGCCTGTCGAGAAGGATGGCTTCGACCATCTGTGCGATGGCAGCCGAAGGCGCGTAGTAGGCGCTGCCCGTCTTTAGCAGGTTGACGATCTCGGCGCCGCCGTCTCGCGTTCGCTGCACGATCTCCTCGATGCGGGAGGCGGACAGCAGCTTGGATATAGGCGTGTTGCCGACGGTTGTCCCGCCCACGATCGGCACCATGGTGTCGCCGTGTCCGCCCAACACCAAGGCCGAGACCGATTCCACGGACACGTCCAGCTCGGCGGCCAGGAAGGCCCTGAATCGAGCGGTATCCAATATGCCGGCCATTCCGACGACCCGGCGGCTCGGCAGTCCGCTCACCTCAAGGGCCCGCTGCGCCATTGCGTCCAGAGGATTGGTGACGATGATCAGAATGCAGTCTGGGGACCGCTTGACGGTCTCCTCCACGACAATGGTGACGATCTTCATATTCGTCAGCAGTAAATCGTCACGGCTCATGCCGGGCTTGCGAGGCAGGCCTGAGGTGACAACAACGATGTCCGAGCCCTCGGTCTCGTCATACCCGTTGGTGCCGACGATCTTCGAGTCGGTCCCTATAACCGGGCCGGCCTCGAGCATATCCAGGGCTTTCCCCTGGGGGAGGCCTTCCACAATATCGACCAGGACGATGTCCGCGAGCCCGCGGTCGAAAAGCCTCTGCGCGGCGGTCGCGCCAACATTTCCGGCACCCACGATCGTGACTTTTCTTCTCATGTTGTTCTCCTGGCTTCGTTGCTGCATACGACCA
>JAQBTI010000283.1 GCA_027624995.1 Chloroflexota bacterium | reverse complement strand
AGATGATCATTAGAGAGGCGATCTCCCTGGGACTCCGTGAGGCCCTGGAGCGCGACGACCGCGTCTTTCTGATGGGCGAGGATATTGGCGAGTACGGGGGCAGCTACGCCGTGACGCGTGGTTTCCTCAAAGACTTTGGTCCAGAAAGAGTCAGAGACACGCCTATAGCCGAGTCTGTCATCGTCGGTTCGGCGATCGGCGCGGCCATGGCTGGACTCAGGCCTGTCGTCGAGCTAATGACGATCAACTTCGCTCTTCTGGCCATGGACCAGATAGTCAATCACGCGGCGAAGCTAAGATATATGTCCAATGGACAACTCACGGTACCGATCACGATCAGGACCGTGACAGGTGGTGGTGGGCAGTTGGGTGCGACCCACTCCCAGAGCCTCGAAGGGTGGTTCGCTTCGGTGCCGGGTCTCAAGGTGGTCGCGCCGTCTACTCCGCACGATGCGCTCGGCCTCCTGAGGTCGGCCATCGTGGATGACAACCCTGTGATCTACGCAGAGCACGCGCTGTTGTACAGTTCGAAAGGGGAGGTCCCGGACGAATGGTTCGATGTGCCGATCGGCTCGGCGGCAGTGAGGCGGGCAGGAGACGACGTAACGATAGTCGCCTTCTCCAGAATGGCGCAGTATGCGGAGCAGGCAGCTGAGATACTCAAGGAGAAGACTGGCAGAGAGGCGGAGGTTATTGACCTTCGAACTCTTAGGCCGCTCGATATGGATACCGTATTGGAATCAGTCCGGAAGACGAGCCGCGCGGTCGTCGTAGACGAGGCCTGGCGGACAGGGGGCTTTTCCGGCGAAATAGCGAGTTCGATTCAGGAGGGGGCGTTTGATTACCTCGACGCTCCGGTAATACGGGTCGCGGGCGCGGACGTTCCGGCTCCCTACGCGAGGGCGTTGGAGGCGGCCGTGTATCCGAGTCCGGAGCGGATAGTCGAGGCGATCGAGCGGAATTTCGGATTCTAGGGGGTGCGCTCTGAGTACTGAACTAAATATGCCCCAGATGGGTTACGACATGAAAGAAGGCACGGTCGTCCGGTGGCTCATGGCCGAGGGCGCCGAGGTCAAAGAGGGCGACCCTGTGGCAGAGATAGAGACGGACAAAGCCGTGGTGGAGTTCGAGTCGTACGCGACAGGACTGCTGAGACGGATTCTTGTCCCAGAGGGAACGACGGTGCCGGTCGGCCAGGCTATCGCAGTGGTCGCGGCCGCGGACGAGGAGTTACCTGAACTCGAAGAGGCTGCCCCTGAGGCGCCTGAGCCGGAGGAAGAACCGGCTGAGCAGTCCAGTGATGAGGCCGGGCCTGAGGAGGAGCCGGAGGTGGAGGCACCTGTCGTGGCTGTTGCCGAGGCTCAGATCGTCGTGGACGAGGAGAGCGAGGCCCAGGACCGTCTGGTCAGGGCGTCACCCGTCGCGCGGAAGCTGGCCGAAGAGCACGGCATAGACCTATCGCAGATCACTGGCACTGGACCGGGAGGGCGTATTACCAAGGACGACGTCCTGGCTTCGGCCGACAGCGTCCCGGCCGAAGAGGTGCCGAGTCCTATTGTTGAGGAGCCCGTGGCCGAAGAATTCGAAGTTCTCGCCGAAGAGGCCGCTGCCGAAGAGCCCGTGGCCGCGGAAGTGGAAGCTCTTGCTGAAGAGCCCCCTGCGGAAGCGCCCGAGGTGGTAGAAGTCGCGCCGGCGTCGACCGTCGTCCCGGCAGTTCCGGTGGCCGCTGCGCCCGCACAGGCGGCTCCATCCGAGGGCCTTATCCCGCTATCCCGCATGCGGCAGCAGATCTCCAGGGTGACGGTCAGGAGCAAGCAAGAGAAGCCGCACTTCTACATATCGGCCGACATCGACATGACGAAGGCCATGCAGCTACGGCAGCAGATCAATCGCGACCTCGAGTCCGAAGGGGTCCGAGTGACCGTGAACGACCTGATAATCAAGGCGTGCGTGGAAGCCCTGAAGAAGTATCCGAAGTTCAACGCGTACCTGGAAGATGACGGAATACGCATGAACGAGCAGGTGAACGTGGGCGTCGCTATCGCGGAAGAGGAAGGGCTAATCGTCCCCGCCATCATGGACTGCGGTGGGAAGTCGTTGCGAGAGATCGCGGCCGCGAGCAAGGACCTGGCGACGCGGGCCACGACCGGTAGCCTGCATCCGCAGGAGTACACGGGCGGTACCTTCGCTATCAGCAATCTGGGGATGTTCGACGTAACGAGCTTCGCCGCCATCATCCATCCGCCGCAGACGGCGGTAGTGGCCGTGGGGACTGTAACCAAGAGGCCAGTGGTGAGGGATGACGAGATAGTCGTGGCGCAGATAATGACCGCGACACTGTCGGCCGATCACCGCATCGTGGACGGGGCCGAGGGCGCTCGGTTCTTGATCGAGATCAAGGAGCAGCTCCAGAACCCGCTGACAATGGTGGTGTAAGGGGCTCAGGGGCGCCGACGGCGCCGGCACATCGGGTTTGGCGCTGTGGGGATACGAACCTACAGTCTTCATAGGGGCGTCTTTCCGCGGAAGGATGCCCCTACAGCTTTTGCGTATGACAGTCGCTGGCTTCCGGAAGCAACCGTTTTGCCAACATGAGGAGACAATTGTGAAATACGACTTGTTGATAAAGGACGGGACGGTGGTGGACCCGTCCCAGGGGTTGAATGCAGTCAGAGATGTCGCTCTGGACCTGGGGAAGGTCGCGGCGGTGGGCGACTCGATTCCCGCGGACAGTGCGCGAGAGGTCCTCGACGCCCGAGGTCTCATCGTCACACCTGGCCTTATAGACCTGCACGTGCACTCATATTGGGGCGCGTCGACCTATGGAATCGACCCGGACGTCAGCAACCTCGCCATGGGCGTGACCACGGCACTAGACGCGGGCTCGGCCGGTGCGCTGACGTTCCCAGCGTTTCGCAGGCATACGATCGATAAGGCGGACACAAGGCTGTACGCACTACTGAACATCTCGGCCATGGGTATGGTGTCGCCGAAGATCGGCGAACTCGAGGACCTGAGATGGGCGGACGTTGCGCTGGCGGTGGAGTCCGGTCGCAAGAACCGGGACCGCGTACTGGGGATCAAAGCAAGGCTCGGGCGACATCTGCTGGGCGAGAGCAGCGACGTCGAGGCGCTCAAGCGGGCCATCGAGGCCGCCGAGGGATTCGATGGTTTCGTGATGATCCATGTAGGGGCCAGCCCTTCGCCGCTGCCCAAGCTGATGAGCATGCTCCGGCCCGGCGACGTGGTTACTCACTCATTCCACGGCTTCGAGGACGGTGTCCTGGAGGGCTCAGGAGCGGTCGTCGAGGGCATGAAGGAGGCGCAGGCCCGCGGCGTCGTGATCGATCTCGGCCACGGTGCGGGAGGATTTTCGTTCAAGGCGGCAGAGAAGGCGCTCGCCAACGGCGTTGTGCCCGACACGATCAGCACCGATATTCACAACACCAGCATCGAGGGCCCGGTCTACGACTTCGCGACCACCCTTACTAAGTTAATGCACCTGGGAATGTCGCTCGAAGAGGTCGTGAAGCGCTCGACGGAGACCCCGGCCCGAGTGATGGGACTCGGTGACCGCCTCGGGATGCTGAAGGTCGGTGCTGAGGGGGATGTCACGGTGTTGAGAGTCGAGGATGGGCGGTTCAAGCTGGTGGACCGGCTTAGCCCGCTGACGAAGTTGGGCTCCGCCAAATGGGAGCCAGGGACCACGGTAGAAGCGTCCAAGAGGCTGGTCCACGTCCATACCATAAAGGGCGGAGCAGTCTACCGGCCCTGGATGAAGTAGGTTTTTCGTCTGGTCCGCCGAGAACCGTTGTAGGGGCACGGCATGCCCCACGGCATGCCGTGCCCC
>JAQBTI010000282.1 GCA_027624995.1 Chloroflexota bacterium | reverse complement strand
CGGGGGCGGGGGAATGAAGGCAGAGGCCGTAATAGGCTGTGTCAGAATGGAAGTGCCCGCCGGACCGAGCACCGTCAGCTTAGCCGTAAACGTTCCCTGAGTCAGATAGGTGTGTTGCGGGTTTCTATTCGGGTCCTCATCGTCGAGGACCACGACAATCGGCGAGCCGTCGCCGAAGTCCCAGACCCACAGTTGGATCTCTCCTTCAGACTGGTCCGTGAAGGTCACGTCAAGGGGCGGCGCGCCTGAACTCGGGGCCGGCGAGAAGTTCGCTCGGATCGAAACGATCACGTTCAACTTGGTTTCGAGTATGTCCGGGTCGGTATTCGGGTCTTCGTGGCCTGGGTTGGTGGCAATCAGCCGCACGCTGAATGTTCCGCCGGTCTGGAACGTGAAGCTAGGGTTCTGGCTCGTTGCCTGCCCTTCTATCTCGCTCCCGCCAGGCTGTCCGTCCCCGTCCAGGTCCTGGAAGAAGGTCCACGCGAAAGCGGTCGGGTTGCCGACGCTCCGGTCGGTAAAGCTAATCGTCAGTGGCACCGCGCCCTTGTCCGGACTAAATGTAAACTCGGCACTGGGCGCCGTGAACGTCTTGATGTAGTCAACCTTGAATTCCTCGTCCGTTCCGGCCGGTCCCGTGGCTATGAGCTTCACGGCGAAACTGCCCGGAACAGAGTATGTAAAAGTGGGATTCTGACTCGTGCTATCGGTGAGGCCATCCCCATCCAAGTCCCAGGCGAAGCTATCGACACTACCCGTCACCTGGGGGACGAAGGTTACCGACAACGACGCCTGCTGCGTCAGATCCGCTTCCCTGGCGCCCACCGTCGAGAATCCCGACTGTATCGTACGTATGAAAAGAGGCTCCACATTGGACGACGAGCCGCCCTCATTGCTGGCCACCAGCTTCACGTGGAAGTCGCCGCCGTCGGAGATAATGAAGGTCGGGTTCTGCGACGAACTGGTGTTGACCTGTTCGTCAGCACCCTCGTCCAAGACCCCGTCGGCAACGGTGTCCTTCCAGACGGTCCAGGCCCATGAGGTCGGGTCGCGGAGTCCGTCTTGCACTGACTGGTCCCGCAGGGACACCGTAAGAGGCGCGGCGCCGAATCGCGCACTGATCGCGTTGAAGTCTACCTCAGGGGTTGAGCCGACGTTGACGAAACCGTTGGACGTATCTCCCTTCACCTCAGTAGCCGAGCCTGCTGGGCCGATCACCTTCAGGCTCACCGGAAAGCGGCCACCCTCGGCGAAGGTGAAGGTGAACTGCGACAAAGTGCTGTCTGTCACGCCGTCATTGTTGACGTCCCACGCGCGGCTGGTCACGGTGCCCTGAGAAAGGTCTTTGAACTCAACCGAATCGCCTGTGTTGAGGGTCAACACATTTTGTGAGAAGTTGCCGCCGGACAACCTAGCCTCGAAGTCGCTCGACAGCACCTCAACGAGGCTCTCTCTGACCGCGTCGAATTCGGCCGGGCCCTCCGTCGCCGCGGTCAAACGAACATGGAACGTGCCCCCACCTTTGAAACGCAGAAGCGGGCTCTGCACGGTTATGGTCGTTACCGCGCCGCCGGAGCTCTGCTCGTAGAGCGTACTGGAGACCTGATTCCACTTGACCTGTGTATCGTTGCCAACGTTGAACGAGTCGTCGTCGGTCGTGTCCTCCCAAACGTCCCATGCCCACGACGTGGGAGAGTTGACTGAGCTGTCCGCCAACTGGACCTCAAGAGGGACCGCGCCTTGCGTCGGCGTTCCACTGAAGTCGGCGACCGGTGCTTTGATCACCGTGACGAGAGACGAGCTGGTCTTCGAGTGGGTGCCCGCCGGGTCGGTGACCTGGAGCTCGACACTGAAAGTTCCAGCCGAGGTGTACTCGTGGGTCGGACTACTCGCGCCGTCGGTGCTGGTCGTGAAGGTGTTCCCGTCCCCGAAGTCCCAGTCCCAGCGAGTCTGGCCGCCCAGACTCAGCCCAAGAGATTTGTCAGTGAATGAGACGTTGACACCGGTCTGCCCCTGCCCGATGGTGAAAGGCCCTGCGGACGCCAGTGAAAAATCGGCCTCTACGATCTGTATGAAGGCGGCCTTCACCTGCGCGTTCGAAAGGTTGAATGCCGTCTCGCCGACAGGGTCCGGTACGGACGCAATCAGCCTAACGTCCTTGAACCCACCGGAAGTGTACGTGTGAGTGGGATTCCGGGAGACACTGTCCGGCGTGCTATCGTTCTCGAAGTCCCACTCCCAGTTGGTGGCATTGCCCGAGGTCTGGTCGGAGAACACCACTGTCAGACCTTTGGCGCCGCTGAGGGGGGTGGCCGTGAAGTTCGCGACGAGCGGAGAGTCGAATACCCTTACCAGGGCCGTTTTGGTCTCGATGCTGGTGCCGGCAGGGCCGGAGACCCGCAACTCCACCGTCCGCGTGCCGGCGGTGGTGTAGGAATGGTCTCCGGGATTGTCAGACGTGGAGTCCACTACGCCGTCGCCATTGAAGTCCCACGAATAGCTAAGCTCGCCGCCGCCGGTGGACGATCTGCCGTCGAAGTTCACCGTGGCGACGCCACCAGTCCGGGGAGTGGACCGAGGGCATTTCGGAGGCGTCGTGGCGACCGTCATCGCCGCTCGAAGACGGGCCGCATACAGTTGTTGTCCGAGCCCTCGATAAGGCGGGAAATATCGGCGAGGCGAGCTCATTCGAGTTCCTAGTGGACGCTACCCCGCCTACGGCCCCGGTCGGCCTGGTCGCCGAGGTCGGCGACGGACGGAAGCCGCCTCTGTTCACATGGAACGCCGCGCGGGACACCCTCTCCGGGATTAGCCGGTACGAGCTCCAGCTTGAGGGTTCCGAGTGGGTCTCTGCGGGCCCCGGGCTCTCGTTGAGGCTGGCGGCCGTGCTCCAAGACGGCAGCTACAGCGCGCTGGTCAGGGCCGTCGATAAGGCCGGCAACGCCGGGCCGACGGCACGCGTCGAGTTCGAGATCGACACCAGTCCCCCTCGAATCGCCAGCATAGGCCTGGATGCGCCCGACGGGGAAACGGTAAGCCTAACCTGGACGACGGACGAGCCTTCTATTGCATTCGTCGAGTACGGCCTCACGGAGAACTACGGACAGAGCACCGCGCCCGGCGACTCGGCCCTCTCCCACGCCGCCGAAATCGGCGACCTGGCGCCCGGAGAGACCTACCACTTCAGGGTCCGCGCCACCGACCCCGCGGGCAACGAGGGCCTCTCCGAGAACCGGACCTTCGTGGTCACGGCCGACTCACGGGTGGAGGTACAGGAGCTCACGGTGTCCGTGTCCACCGTCGCGCCGGGCGAAGACGTGACGGTAACGGCGACCGTCACCAACATCGGCAACGTATCTGCAAACTACTCCTTCCCCCTCTCCGTGAACGGCGACGCCGTCGATACGGCCCAGGGGGTCCTGGCGGTGGGAGAGTCGGTGGAAGTCTCATTCGTCCTGGTCGAAGAGGACGATGGGACATTTGAGGTCGAGGTCGGCGGCCTCACCGGCTCGTTTACGGTAGTGACCCCGGTAATCGTGGCAACGGCCGACGTAAGCCCGACGATCACGCCTGAGACCGCGGTAGCCACCAGCGCACAGGGCGAACCACTCCGAATCGTCCAGGGCCGCGTCGACGTCCGGCGAGAACTGGACCGGATCACCATGGTGCTGCCCGTGGTCGCCGACAAAGGCGTGCGGGTGAGCGGCTTCCTCGACTCCATCTCAGGGCTCAGCCTTTCCGACGACCGATTGGTAATCCCGGTTAGGAACGAGGACGGTCGGGTGGCGGCGCGCATCGTCGCGGTGGTCGAGACCGCCGAAGGCACCGGCCAGACAACTGAGATAAAGCTCGGCAAAATGGTCCTCGA
>JAQBTI010000281.1 GCA_027624995.1 Chloroflexota bacterium | reverse complement strand
ACGGGGAACACGTCGGTAGACCCTTCTTCGACGGGCTCGTGAAGTTCATCACGTCGAGTCCCCTGATGGCCATGGTCGTCGAAGGGGTGCAAGCAGTCGAAGCGGTTCGCGCAACCATGGGTTCGACCGATCCTCAGGCCGCGGCTCCGGGGACGATCCGAGGGGACCTCGCCTTATCCATCGGACTGAATCTGATCCACGGCTCAGACTCGGCAAAGTCGGCGGAAAGGGAGATCAGCTTGTTCTTCTCACGCGAGGAGGTAGTGGACTACTCCCGAGATGTGGACCGTTGGATTACTGAAGCCTGACTACTTCGACCGTCTGCTTCCACACGTTCTCGAGGGCGTAGAATTCGCGCTCCTCACGTCCGAACAGGTGGACGATCACGTCTCCAAAGTCGAGCAGCACCCATCCGCTTTTCGCCGAGCCTTCCCGGTGGTGGAGCTTCGCGCCTGCCTCTTCGAGGGATTCCGCCACCTCTTCGGCCAGACTGTTGATCTGCCGACTGGAGTCGGCCGTCATGATCACGAAGTAGTCGGCGAAGCTCGAGGCACTCCTGATATCCAGGAGAAGGATGTCGGCGGCCTGCTTCTCGGACGCTGTAACGACGGCCACGCGCGCGTACTCAAGCGCCTTCAGCAGGACCTGTTCTACCATGGCCCAATTATAGGCTCGGCCCAGGCGGCAGTCAATGGACTCGCGCAGGGCAACTGCTGCGTCGGACTACCCTCAAGGGTACTCTGTGGGACACCGCCCGCAATTGGTCGATCACCCTGGTCAGTCGCCTCGAAAGTCCAGCGGCTTCAATCGCCTTGAACCCCTCTCGGCCGCTATGCTACGCTCTCCCCATGCCAAAGCAACGCGTGATCGTGGCCATGAGCGGCGGTGTTGACTCCTCCGTCGCCGCACTCCTGCTGAAAGAGCAAGGGTACGACGTCATCGGCGTGACCATGCGATTGTGGAGCGTCGAGCGGGACGATCTCCCTCCACGGAGCAAGAGATGCTGTTCGGTCGAGGATGTCGAAGACGCCAGGCGAGTCTGCGACGCGATCGGCGCGCCTCACTACTTCATGAATTTCGAGCGCGAGTTCCAGCAGCATGTCGTCGACTACTTCGTGCAGGAATACGACCGCGGTCGGACTCCTCACCCCTGCCTGGCCTGCAACGACAAGATAAAGTTCGACTTCCTGCTCAGAAGGGCGCTGTTCCTGGACGCCGACTACATTGCTACGGGGCACTACGCCCGCATCGCCCGAAGTGACGGTCGTCACCGGCTACTCAAGGGGACCGACGCAGGTAAGGATCAGTCGTACGTCCTGTTCACGCTGACCCAGTCGGAGCTCGGACGGCTGCTGCTTCCGGTCGGCGAGTACCACAAGAACGATATACGCCGACTCGCCGCGGAAGGCGGGCTGCCGGTCGCCGACAAGCCCGACAGTCAGGAGATCTGCTTCATTCCTGACGGCGACTATCGTAAGTTCGTCGGCGAACGCGCAACGGCAACGCCCGGCGAGCTCGTTGACACCGCCGGCGCTGCGCTTGGCACCCACCCAGGCATACAATTCTTCACGGTTGGACAGCGGCGCGGTCTCGGCCTCAACGGCAACACTAGTCAGCCCATGTACGTCGTCGACATCGACGCCGAGGCCAACAGGATCACGGTGGGCGCTGAGGAGGAGCTGCTACGGTCACAGCTATGGGCGTCCAGAGTCAACATCACGTCCGGTTCGAGTCTCCAAGAGACAACCGAAGTGACCGCCAAGATTCGTTACAAGGCGTCCGAGGCCCCGGCCACGATCACGCCCGACGGGGACTGGCTCAAGATAGACTTCCACGAGCCCCAGCGCGCCGTGACACCCGGTCAGGCCGTCGTCTTCTACAACGGCGAGGAGTTAATAGGGGGCGGTATCATCGAAGTCAAGGCGCCTACTCGGCAACCCATACCAGCCTGATAAGCCGTCTCAAAAAACGGGATTTGCACCAAAAGTCGCATCGCGAGGCCGTGGTTCGACAGGCTCACCACGAACGTAGGTTCAAATTCACCGTTCGCCCTGAGCCTGTCGAAGGGCAATTTGCAAGACGCAACACCTTTGGTGCAAAGCCCAAACGGTAGGAGAAGCCACGGACTTCAAGCAGATCGTTAGCATGGCCCTCGACGAATACTCGGCCGACCTCCGCAAGGCCTTAGACGGCCTTACGCCTCAAGAGCGGCGCTTTCAGCCCGGTCCTGACTCGCATCACATCGACTTCACAATCTGGCACATGGCCAGAGTGGAGGACAACTGGGTCCTGCGCTTCGGCCGGCAGGCGGAAACCGTGTGGGAGCGCGACGGCTGGGCCCAAAGGCTCGGACTGCCCGAGCAAGGCAGCGGCTTCGGTTACACTGCCGAGCAGGTCACCGGGCTCCCTGACTTCGACCTCGATTTGCTGACCGAGTATGCCGATTCCGTGCGGGCCGCGACCTTGGACTTCCTCGATTCGCTTTCTCAGGAAGACTTGGACCGTTGTCCCGATCCGAAAAGGCCGGAAAACTCCATCGGTAGGATGCTGAGCCACGTGATTGTCGAGGAGAGCCAGCACGTCGGCCAGATCGCCTACATTCGCGGGATCCAGCGGGGAATCAACAAATGAGCAAGTCCCAGGTTCGCGGCGGCTAGCGCGCCGATGAACATCGGTGTGGTTGGCGGAGGTATCTTTGGAGTCGCCTCGGCTATTGAGCTCCGCCTCCGCGGTCACGGGGTTTCCCTTTTCGAGCAGGGCACGATCCCCGCACAGAACGCCACCTCCAACGACGTCTCGAAAGCCATCCGCAGGACCTGGTACGGCGATGACGATACATATGTGGAGCTGGTCGAGAGGGCGGCCGCCCAATGGCGTGAATGGGACAGAGGCTTCGACTCGCCCGTCTATCATCAGTCCGGCACCTACCTAGTCCTTAACTCCTTGGAAGCCGGTTCCCCAATGTACGAGAGCATTAAGGTGTTGACCGGCCGCGGAGCGCAAATCGAAGTGATGTCCCCGTCAGAAGGCCGCGCCAGGTTTCCACAGATTGTGGTTGGAGCGGACGAGACCTGCGTCTACGACGGCTGGGGCGGCTACATCGAGAGCGGCCGGGCCGTGGCGAACCTGGGAGCAAAGGCCCAGGTCCTCGGTGTAGAGGTACGCGAGAATACTCCGGTCTCCGAGGTTGAAGACCTGGGCGCCTCTGTACGGCTCTCGGTTGAAGGCCAATCGCGCGAGTTCGATCGTCTCGTCGTGGCTGCCGGCGCCTGGACCTCCAGGTTGTTGTCGCAGATGTCCGACGGACTTCACATTACTCAGCAGGAGATGTTGCTCATAGAGGTCGATGACAAAGACCTCTTCTCTCCGGGTACCATGCCGGTCTGGTCCTTCGAGCCCGACACCGATGGCTGGTACGGTTTTCCCTTACTACGTGAGGGCTACACCAAGATTTCCAAAGAGCCTCTCGGTGAGGCTGTCGACCCCGACATTGATCGCTCAGGCACTGAGTCGTTCAAGAACCAGGCCATGGCCTTCCTTGGAGAGCGCATCCCGGGAATGGCGAGTGGCAAGATCGTCGGAGGTCGAAAATGCCTCTACACCAATACGACCGACGATCACTTCGTCATCGACTGGGCGCCGGGGTCCGAAACCGTGCTGGTGGCCGGAGGAGGAAGCGGACACGGATTCAAGTTCGGAGGCTCGATTGGTGAGGTCGTGGCCGACACTCTCGAAGAGAAGGAACATCCGCAGGCCAGGCTGTTCAAGACCGGCTCTCGGTTCGACGGGAACGTACGCAGGCATGAGCAGGGTACGCGAGGCTTCGCAGCATCCCGTAACGGAGTGTAGCCGATGACGGAACGCCGCCGCAGGGTGCGCAAGCCTCTAG
>JAQBTI010000280.1 GCA_027624995.1 Chloroflexota bacterium | reverse complement strand
CGATGGCACGCCGGTTGCAGGTGGCGCTGCCGCCGAGATTCGCGAGATCTTCCGACAGCTGGACGAGATTCTAGAAGGAGAGGGACTCACAAAGAAGAACCTGTGCTCGGCCCGGCTCTACCTCCAGCACGTTAACCGCGACATCGCCGAGGTCAACACGGTGTGGGCGGAGTATCTAGGAGACCATCCTGTCAACCGTCGGGCCTACGGAGTCGATCTGCAGAAAGGGATGCTTGTGGAGGCGGGCTTCGTCGCCGAAGTGCCGAGCTAACAGCACAGCGGGGAGAAAGCCGGTCGTCCGCACAGGCTAGTAGGAGCGGGCGTCGATAGTTTCCCGTCCTTGAATCGGGAGGGGCTAAATATCGATAGGTCAACTTCCGAGGTTCTCCCCTCGGTAACGAGTTCGGCCATTAACTCTCCAATGGCGGGGCTGTGTTTGAACCCGTGGCCGCTCCAGCCCATGAGGCAGTAGAATCCCCGGACCTCGGGCACCGGGCCTATCATCGGCTGTTCGTCGGGGGTCGTGTCGTACACGCCGGAGTACCCGCCTCTGTAGGACGCCGTCTTCATCACGGGAAAGCGGTGCTGAATCCTGGACAGGAACCAGGGCAGCGTCTCCGGATCGGTCTCCTCATCGTAGGTATCCGGATCGACTTCATCGCGACTGAACACGTCGTTTGCGGCTCCGGCAAGGAGCATGTCTGCGCCTTCTGGCCTGTAGTAGGTCCGAAGAGGTCCGTCGGCATAGATCATCTGAGGTTGCCAAAAGTCGTAGGGCCGCTTGAACAGGCAGATCTGGTGGCGAGTCGGCCGCAGCGGCAGTTCGACTCCTAGCATTTTCCCTATCCTGTCCCCCCAGGCACCTGCCGCGTTGATGACGATTGGCGTCGAGATCACCCCCCTGTCGGTTACGACCCCCGCTATCTTGTCTCCCTCGACCTCGATAGCCCTGACCTCCGTCTCGTCGAAGACCTGAGCTCCCAACCGCCTCGCGCCGTCGGCGAACAGGTTGGTGGTGGCAACTGGGTTCGCATATCCGGATTCGGGGTGATAGGAGCCGCTCTCGAAATCCTCTAGATTGGTCTGTGGCTGAAGCTCTTGCAGCTCTTCGTGGGTCAACATCCGCACGTTGACACCGAGACCCGTCTGCATCGCGACCAAGTTTTCCAGCTAGTTCCGATGTGCATCTGAGGCCAACAACACGTAGCCGGTCCTGACGAAACCTGGATCACCTCCTACGACTTCGTCGAAGTCCTCGAACATTCTCAACGACTTCAGCGATGTCGCAACGAGTTCTTTGAGGGGATAGTGTTGGCGTACCACGGCAGAAGACTTGCCTGTGGGACCCGAGGCGAGATGACGTCTTTCTAGCAGGACGACGTTCTTCACGCCTCGCCGTGCAAGGAAGTAGGCAGTGCTGGCCCCCATGCATCCACCGCCTATGACCACCGCGTCCGCTGTCGCGATCATGTGGACGACCTCCTAAGCCAGCCGGGTCGAATGGCGCGCAAGACGACGGTCCCGCACCCCGGGCAGCGCCGCGAACAACTCCAGGGATACGGCTCTGGTTGCGACCGCCGCCGGCAGTTCCTTCACCGAGTCGGTTCGATTGGATTGTTAGGCCTTTCGTCCCGCTTCGGAGATGATGTACTTGCCTTCTACCGGCCTCTCCACGAGATCGTTCTTCAGCAGTCCCCTCATTTTGGGGACCACCTTGGGTGTGGCCAGCCCGGCGCTTTTTGCGATCTCTCCGCATCCGGCAGGCTCTGACATTCCGGCCAGAGCGCCCAGAATAGCCTTTTGCATTTCGTCTAGATCGACCATCGTCATGCCTCCCGGTGATTTGCCCTCCGATTTGCCCGGTGCCGCCGGAGTCAGAACGCCGCCTCCTTGGGACGTACTGGACCCGACCGTGGTAATTGGACCACACGCGAGTTACGCGAGCGTTACACTCACCCCTGGACCAGTTCACGTCGGGGAGTGCGGGGCGCATGGCCGAGGAAAGCTGGGCATCGCTCGGCGGCGGCGGATGGTTTGGCCGACCCGTTAGGTGGCTAGCCCGGCCCGGCGTCTACTCCACCATCGATCGAGGACGACCGCCGCGGTGCATACGACGGTCACCAGGACGGAGCCGACCCATACTTCCGCAAGCCGACCCTGGCTTAGCCCTGAAGGAGGGGGGAACGAGTCGAACCGGGTGTAGTACACAGTCAGCGTCACAGGCACGGTCAAGCAGAAGGCTACGGCATGCTTGAAGAAGAACTCTGTGGCCGCCCCGGGACCCACGCGTCGCCAGCGCAGCCAAGCAGCGAACGCCATCCACGCAAATGCGGCCGGACCGAGGAACCACTTTTCTCCTTCGATTATGCCAACGGTGCGCTCTACCCCATGTGCCACCCCAAAGAATATTGCGAGGTAAGGGTAGGCGGTTCGCCCGGGCCGGTCGTAGATTAGGAACCAGCCCATCACGAAGAAGAACGGGAAGAACTGGAAGTAGTGTGAGAGCCCTTCGTCGAGGAAGTACACAAGGTCGTACACCGAGCCATCCGTGATCCCCTCATGCTCCCGGGAGAAGACCTCTATGGCGTCGGTAACGTGGACACCTACGCCATAGAGGACGAACGCAATCGCCATCGTGCTCGTGAGCTTGGCGCGGCGGTGCCTGCGAAGAGCCTCAGGTTCGCTGGGGACGTCGCCGAACACGTCGTTGTTGACCTAGTATAGGGCAAACCAGATCACGGGGTCGTAGAAGATAATCTCGATCCACAGGTACGAGGCGATCCCGTGGATCCAGGTGAAACAGATGAAGTCGAGCCCCGGGATGCTGCCGATGAATTCGCACAGGACCGTCGTCTAGACGCGAGCGAACACCACAACGGCGAACCAGAAGGTTGCCCGTGTCCGGACACGGGTCGCCAGCCCGCTACCGTTCACCATTGATTCACAAGCCTAACCGGGTCCACACCGGCAGGTGGTCCGACAGCGCTCCCCAGACCCCGTGGGGTCCGACGCCGGATTCCGCGAATCGAACGCCGCGACCTAGTATGAGGTCGATCGCAACACCGGAGTCCGTGGTGACTCGCTCGCTACGCGGAAGCGAAGCATGGGCATCCTCGTAGCCAGCATCAACGAGCGCTCCGATAGTCGGCTCCCGCGATCCGTCCGCTCCGCGGAATCCCAGGTAGCGACCGACGTTCATGTCGCCCCCGATCACCACGCCCTGGTTTAGTCCAGAGGCGTCATCGATCAGCTCCCTTGCCTGGGCCTCGCGGTACGCGTCCGGGCCACGGGGTCCGCTGCCGCGATGGCCAGACTCGAAGTGGACCGAGTACACACGGAGCATTCGTTCGCCGATGCGGATGTCTGCGGTGAGCGCGACGCGTCCGCCGAGGCGCGGCTGGCCGACACGCAGGACGCGCTGCACGGTGCTGTCCCAGCTTCGAGCGTGGTGGTGGCGGATCAGCCTGACGTTCCCAAGTGGATACCGCGAGACGATCGCGTTGCCGTGCTCACATGGGCGCCGGACAGTGCCTCCTGGGCCGAAGAACCGCGGCAGCTCGACGAACTCGACGCCGTACACGTAGTACATGCCGAGCGCCCGGGCGTAATCCCGCGCGACGTTTCGGTTGTCGCTGCGGGTGCAGCCTCGATCCGCTTCGCTGATGAGTAGAACGTCTGGGACAGGCACCCCGGCGTCGTCGGAAAATGCACGTAGCTGATCGTCCATCCGCAGGCCGCGCTCCACGTTGTAGGCGAAGATAACGATCTCGTTTCTCGGAGGTGCGGGTTGGGGCGTGAAATCCGCTCCCTCGATGCGACAATCGTGTTGCATCGAGCCACGGCTACCCGTGCAGAGCCGGTCGCGGGCCGGATCGGGCTCTTCTCGCTGCCA
>JAQBTI010000279.1 GCA_027624995.1 Chloroflexota bacterium | reverse complement strand
CGGCTTCGCGTGCAACGAAACACCCGAACTCATGCCCCTACCAATCGCCCTGTCCCATCGCATCTGCCGTCGGATGGCCGAGGTGAGGAAGGATGGATCCCTCCCATACCTGCGTCCGGACGGTAAGTCTCAGGTGACCATCGAATACGCCTACGGCCTGCCGAAGCGAGTGCATACGATCGTCATGAGCGCTCAGCACAACCCCGAAGTCAGCCAGTCGGTCCTTGAGCGCGACCTGGTCGAAGACGTGGCGAAGGAGGTGGTCCCGGCTGAGTTACTGGACCGCGATACACGGTTCGTGGTGAACCCCTCGGGCCGGTTCGTCATCGGAGGGCCGGTGGGAGACACGGGGCTGACCGGCCGCAAGATACTTGTGGACACCTACGGTGGATTCGCCAGGCACGGGGGAGGCGCGTTCTCGGGCAAGGACCCGACCAAAGTCGATCGGTCCGCGGCCTACGCCGCCAGGTGGGTCTCAAAGAACCTGGTCGCGGCCGGCGTCGCCGACCGCCTCGAGCTCCAGGTCTCCTACGCCATAGGTATGGCGGCACCCATTTCGATATCCGTGGAGACATTTGGGACCGGCAAGGTGCAGGATACCAAGATCGTTGGGCTCATCAACAAGCACTTCGACCTCCGGCCGGGCGCCATCATTCGCGACCTGGACCTTCGCAGGCCGATCTACAAGGCAACTGCATCCTACGGCCACTTCGGACGACTGGACATCGACCTGCCCTGGGAGCGCACGGACAAGGCCGCGGACCTAAGGCGCGAGGCCTTTATGGGCACTGTGGACGAGTCTGGGGCGGCTGGCGCATAGAGGGCGACTCAAGAATCCCTCCGAAAAACGGGCTAACTATGATGGAGGAGCGTCGAAGAGTGGCGTTCCGTTAGCATTTGAAACCGTTGTCATGGCTTAACCGCCGCCGCCATCGCCTCAGTCCTCTCCCTGAGGGAGAGGAGGTAAGTCCATTCCGCCTGAAGGGTAGGAGGTCAGCGTCATGTCTATAAGCTTCGGCACCGACGGTTGGCGAGCCCTAATTGCCGAAGAATATACTTTCGCCAACGTTAGGCTGTGCGCTCAGGGCGCGGTTGACCTCTTGCGAAGTCAAGGACACCAACCACGTGGGCTCATGATCGGATACGACACCCGGTTCGGGTCCGATCGATTCGCCGCCGCAGTGGCGGAGGTGGCCGCCGGGAACCAGACCACCGCCCTACTATGCGACCGGCCAGCCCCAACACCCGCCGTGGCACACAATCTGGTCGCCCGCGACGCCGGAGGAGGGGTTGTGATAACTGCGAGTCACAACTCCGCCGAATGGAACGGCTTCAAGTACAAGCCTGATTACGGGGGCAGCGCCTCAGAAGAGGTCATCGAGCAACTGGAGCGGCATATCTCCGCTGCCTTGTCCGCCGGAACGCCGCCCACGATGCCGTTGGACGAGGCCACGAGACTCGGGCTGGTCGAGTATGTCGACCCTGAGCCCGGCTATCTGGGACACATCTCGAGTCTTGTCGATCTCGAAGCTATTCGTTCATCAGGCCTCAAGATCTTAGCCGACCCGATGCATGGGGCCGGTGGTGGATATTTCAGCAAGCTTCTGTCAGGTGGAACAACGTCCGTGGCCGAGATCCGCTCCAAGCCAAACCCAGCGTTCCCCGGCATGTCGCAGCCAGAGCCGATAGCGCGAAATCTGGGACAACTCCAATCGTCGATCAAGCGGCGAAAGGCCGATGTCGGGCTGGCCACTGACGGTGATGCCGACCGGCTGGGCCTCGTCGACGAACGTGGCCAATTCGTCACGACGCTTCAGACCTTTGCGCTGTTGTGCATGCACCAGATGGAGGTGCTGAACAACAGAGGCGCCATCGTTCGGTCCATCACGATGACCAGGATGGTGGACCGTCTCGCCGATATTCATGGAGTCAAGGTCTTCGAGACGCCGGTAGGCTTCAAGCACCTGGCGCCGGTGATGATCCGAGAGCGGGCCATGCTGGCCGGTGAGGAAAGCGGAGGCTACGCCTTTCGAGGCAGCGTCCCCGAGCGTGACGGGGTGCTGAGCGGGCTCATGTTGCTCGACCTGATGGTGAAGACCGGTCAGTCGGTGTCGGAGCTACTGGCAACGCTGGAGGAGAAGGTAGGTCCCCACCACTACGACCGGCTCGACCTCACACTGAACCGCGCCCAGCGCTTGTCGGCCATCACCAACCTGGCGTCCGCGCGGCCGGAGACGTTGGGCGGCAAACGCGTCGAGCATGTGGACACGGAGGACGGGTTTCGATTCATGCTGCAGGACGGCTACTGGGCCCTGGTCCGCTTCTCGGGTACTGAGCCTCTTCTTCGCATCTACGCAGAGGCGGAGTCCTCGGACGCGGTAGCCCGCCTCTTGCACGAGGTCCGCACCATCGCCGGCGTGTAGGAACGATCTGCCGCAGAGCACGCGGCGGGTGATGGGAGTATCGGAATACGCTCTGCGGGCTCTGCGGTTATCCCTCCTTCTTCGGGTATAATCGGGCGAACTGGCCCGTGGAGGCACGCCATTGGGCACAATGCCCATGTTCGAAGAAAAGCCGCTACTCATACTGATGGACGGACATGCTCTCGTCCATCGCGCTTGGCACGCAATTCCGCAGCCGCTGAACGTCAGCGCTACCGGCGAGGAAGTCCGCGCGGTGTACGGCTTCCTCAACACCTTCCTGCGGACCCTTTCAGACTGGAACCCGACGCACTGCGCGATTACTTTCGACCTTCCGTTCCCAACATTCCGTCATCTACAGTTCAAAGCGTACAAGGCCCACAGGCCTACGACTCCGCCCGAGCTCCGCTCGCAATTCAGCCGGATCCGACAGCTAATGGAGGTCTTCAAGGTCCCGGTCTATGAGAATGAGGGGTACGAGGCGGACGATGTTCTCGGGACCCTCGGTCTCCAGGCGGCGGAGAAGGAGATACAGGCCCTTATCCTGACCGGGGACACGGACACCCTCCAGCTTGTCAGCCCTTGGGTCCGTGTCTTGCTGAGCTCCAGCGTGCAGAAACGAGCACTGTACGACGAGGCTGCGGTCCGGGAGCGTTACGGTGGTCTCGGGCCAGCGGCTCTCCCCGACGTCAAGGCGCTCGAAGGCGATACCTCCGACAACATTCCCGGCGTGCCCGGCATCGGCGGTAAGACGGCGGTCCGGCTCGTAGTGACATACGGCAATATCGAAGGCATTTACGAACACATCGACGAGGTCACTCCTCCCAGGATCCAGCAGGCACTCCGCGAGAACCGCGACCAGACCATTCTCGGCAAGACCCTGACGACCATCGTTCGGGATGTGCCGGTTGAGCTCGACCTGGACGCCGCCCGATTCTGGCAATACGAACGCTCTGACGTGGTCGAGTTCCTTCGCGAGTTGGAGTTCTACACCGCCGTCGCACGGATCCCGGCTCCCCAGGGAGACGGCCGGGCCCAGCAGGGCGAGCTCCAGATGGAGACGGAGTCGGCTACAACCACGACCACGGTCGTGGACTCCGACGACGCCCTCGACAGGCTGGTCCGTGAACTCGAAAGCGCCGACGGGTTTGCGTTCAACGTCCAGACCGACTCCAGCGACCCGATGGCCTCGGAGATCGTCGGGCTGGCCTTCGCTACCTCGAAGGAGAGCGGCACCTACGTGCCCATCGGACACGACGATGGGCAGCAGCTTCCAGCCGCTCGTGTTTTCGAGCGACTGGGCCCGCTTTTGACGAGCGGCACGGCCTCCAAGACGGCCCACAACGCCAACTTCGCCATGACTGCCCTGGCGGGCGCGGGCGTCGAGGTCCGTGGCGTCGAGTTCGACACCATGCTGGCCGCCCACGTCAGCGGCAGGAAGACGCTAGGCCTCGGCTCGCTGGTGTTGGAGTGCTTTCAGCAGGAG
>JAQBTI010000278.1 GCA_027624995.1 Chloroflexota bacterium | reverse complement strand
ACGCTCACGAAGGTGCGCATACTGCTCGAGCGTCAAAAAGTGGACGTGCCCTACAGCACGCTTCACCGCTTCGCAGTCAAGCACTGTGGCTTTGGTGACAGTCGTCGCATCACGGTGCGCATGGCCGACTGTGAGCCGGGTGAGGTGGCCGAGATCGACTTCGGTAAGCTCGGCCTGATCCCGTATCCCGAAACGGGGCGCCGGCGCACCGCCTGGGCGCTCATCGTCACGCTGGGATACAGCCGCCACCAGTACGTACACGTCACGTTGTCGCAGAAGATCCCGGACCTGATCGAGGGGCTCGAGGACGCCTGGACCTTCTTTGGTGGAGTCACCGCTCGGGTGGTCGTCGACAACATGAAAACAGCGGTCACGAAGGCCGATCGCTACGACCCCGTCTTCGCTCGCACCTTCGATGAGTACGCCCGCTACCGCGGCTTCGTGATCGATGCGGCACCGGCTCGTATGCCGACCGCGAAGTGTTACGTGGCATACTGCACCTCATGCGGTGGATGGAGTAGAGGTTTTCCGGTCTGTGCTCAGTCCCTTCCAGGTATGTTTCGTGGGTCGATCCGGGCCAGGGGGTTCGTAAAGGCACTGGTTCTTGGCGTTAAAGGCGTGGGCAGGCAGGAGGCCAGCGGCATGCCAGATCTTGACGGTCTTGGTGCAGACCTGGAGTTCAGCAGCTGTTTCCTCAAGGGTCAGCAGGCCATCGGCGCGTAGTCGCTGGTGACGGGTGCGCAGGTTGTAGGCCTTTCGGATCCACTTGACGCGCTGGCGGTTGAATGGGATCTCGGTGCCCGTTTGGAGGCCTTCAGCGTTCAGCACAGAAGCGGTTTCTTCCTCGGTGTGGTCGTCCAGGAGTTCGTCGATTCGCATAACTACGGCCGGGTCGGTCCGACGCAGCTCCGCCACGTCGCGTGGTAGGGGAAGTCTGAGCGTCCTGCTTGCGCCGCCTCTGAAGCGGACATGTGCGGTAAGCTCCGCGCCTCTGAGCAAAGTTACATCTTCGATGACGAGGCGTGTCATGCGCTTCTTCTCCCGACAGGGTGTGGAGGGATCGGTCCAGAGCCGTGGGAAGTCGGTGGCGAGAGCAAGGATCTCGGCCCTCCGACCCTCATTGAGCAGCCCCTGGTCTTCCTTCCGTTGACGCTCGTAGGTCTCACGGGCCGCAACAAGGGTGCGCAGTTTATGGTTCCAGTCCGCCTCGAGGGTGTCAGCCACGAGACGATGGTCGGGGTCCACGCGGCGGTAGCGTCGCTCGGCGAGCTCGGCCTCGTAGCGGGCCCGCTCAACGTGCTGGCGCCTCAAGCCATCGACCTCTTCGGCGCGGATGCGTAGTTCGTCGCCTACGGCCAGGGCCACTTCGAGGGTGAGGGGCGTGACGGCCTCAAGGATCAGGCTACCGATGGCCTCATCTATCTCTCCTCCCGGCACTCGCTGACAGGGTGATTCCCCGCGTTCGATCCCCATGCGCTGGCACACGTAGGTTGGCACCTGGACACCGCGGTGTACGTTGTAACGCACCGTCATCCGGAGTCCGCAGCGTCCGCAAACGACGAGACCCTGAAGCAACGCCGGACCTTCACGGGGCGGGCTCCGGCGACGATCGTTCCCGAACGCCTGGGAACTCTCTCGCAGAAGCCGGAGGTTGTCCTCGTACTCTTCCCAGCTGATGTAGCCTTCGTGGGCTTGGGGGATCACGACCTCCCAGTCCTCCTGGACGAGCTGTCGCCGGCACGTGCCTCCTCCGGGCGTCGGCCGGGTGCGAGTTCGACCGAAGACGAAGGCGCCCGCGTAGCGAGGGTTGTGAAGGATGCGAAGAGCCCGCGTATGCTCGAGGGCGCGGAACACGACCTCACCCTTGCGAGGTCCACCGCGAAGCCTCGTCGGCACGAGAAGCTCCTCGGCCCGGAACTGCCTCACGGTGGCTGACGCGGTGCCGGTGCGGCGGAACATCTCGAAGAACACCCGGATCGATTCTTGGACCTCGCCGTCCGGATCCCGGACTACCCGGTCCACTCCGTCATAGACGAGCCCAGCAGGCAGAGGCATCTTGAGCTCGCCGCGCCGCGCCTTGTTCATGACGCCGCCCCGCAGCCGTGACCGCAACACGTGGAGTTCCGCCTCACTCATCGTTCCCTTGAGACCCAGCAGCAGGCGGTCATTGAAGTGGGCCGGATCGTAGATCCCGTCTTCGTCCAAAATCAGTGTGTCGGTCAAAGCGCATATCTCGAGCAGGCGATGCCACTCGGTGGAGTTGCGGGCCAACCGCGACACTTCGAGGCCCATCACGATCCCCGCTTGGCCCATTCCGACTTCGCCGACGAGCCGTTGGAAGCCTGCGCGCTCGACGCCTCCGGCCGCTGACTGGCCTTGGTCCGCATCGATGACCACCACACGGTCCTCGGACCAGCCCAGCGCCACCGCTCGTTGCCGAAGACCGTACTGGCGCTTCGTGCTTTCCGTATGCTCCAGCACCTGGTGCAGTGAAGACTGCCGGACGTAGAGGTAAGCATCCCGACCGACATGGTCCGCCGTGACCTTCGATGCGCCGGATTGCATGTTCATCGCCAGCTCTCCCTGGCCACGAGAAGCGCGGTGTCGGCCAGCAGGCCGACCAGATCGAGCTGCAGTGGTGGTGTCGACCGCAGCGGTGCTGACCGTTCGCCGAGGGTCCGCGCCGGGCAGGGCCTACCTCAGGCATGGTGGCCGAAGCTTCGGCAACCATCCACGCCGTCAGGCCGTGGCGACGAAGCAGCGCCAACCCCAAGGGGGCGAACTCCACCGGAGCCTCCCCCAGGGCGTGAGCTCGGAGCGCTTCGTAGCCACCAGCCCAATCAGGCTCTTCGCTCCCAGGAGCACTCAGTTCGATTCTCGGCGTTTTTTTTCCCGACGTGCCAACGCCCGCTCGATGCTCCGGGGATGCACCGACAGCCCGAACCGCTCCTCGATGAACCGGGCCAACTCCTCTGAACTCGGCACGGGAGACCGAGTCCGTGCCTGCTCTATAAACGCCATGACCTCCTCGGTGAGCTTGTGGGCCGTCCTCGGACCTGGCCGCTTCGGCACCAATGCACCAAGGCCTTGCTCCTGCAGGGCATCCCTTGCCTGGTAGAAGGTCGGCCGCGAGAACCCGAACGCCCGGGCCGCCTCGCTCACCGTGGCTCCCTCCTCCTGCACCCGCCGCACCATCTCGTACTTCACCTGGACCAGGTCGCGGGGATCGAAGAAGCCACCACCGATCGCGAAATGTTCGTCCACGACCCGCTCCGGTGTGGGGTTTAGCGTACGGTGCCTCCTCAGGGCCTTGGCCTTGTCGTTGTCGGACTCCGATTCGTTGGACATGGCGCATCTCCTGGCGAATGGTCGAAGAGTGTGTCAGTAAGATTACGCCCCATTGCCTCCATGTCAACTCCCTTTCATTCGACTCAAACAGCCTAGGTATCACATATTCCAGCAATATATCATACCGTTCAGGCACTATACGCCTTTTCTGTTTCGGCGTAATTACTCTAACACTCTCGGCGGAAATCACTTTACACCTCTTCTGCCGGCTTTTGCGCGCTCCGACTCTCTCACCGACAGCAACGCGCGCACGGTCTCGACCAGCGCAAAAAGATCCTGTAGGTGTAGCAGGGAGCGGCCCGCCGAGAGGACGACATAGGGATCCACCGCCCCGGCCGTGGTCCAAGACGCTGGAAGGGAGCGCACCCGTCCCTCCTCGTCTGGGTACATCACGCGGTTCTCGCCCCAGTTCTGGTGACGGCTCAGTAGCTCGAAGCGTCGCCCCAACCACGGGTGGAACGGATGGATGATCTCGAAATGTCCCGCCTCATCGGACGGACATTGAGCAGTCGACGGCTCAGTACAAGGGCAAGGTGGAGCGACCCATCCGCTACCTCAGAG